>JBJHBX010000167.1:2308-6416 GCA_050485725.1 Gemmatimonadales bacterium
GCGCTGGCCTCGAAGGCCACCGGCTTCCCAATCGCCCGTGTCGGGGCCAAGCTCGCCGTTGGCTACCGGCTCCACGAGCTCCCGAACGACATCACGAAGAACACCCCCGCCTCCTTCGAGCCGGTGCTCGACTACGTCGTCACGAAGTTCCCGCGCTTCGCCTTCGAGAAGTTCCGCGAGGCCGACCCCACGCTGGGCGTCCAGATGAAGGCCGTGGGCGAGACGATGGCCATTGGCCGCACCTTCCGGGCGGCCTGGCAGAAGGGGCTGCGGGGGCTCGAGATCGGTCGCCCGGGATGGACCGAGGGCGCCAACCTCGAGGCGGACGGCCTCGAGTCCGACGCCCCCGACGCCCTCCTGGCGGCGCTCCGCAGGCCCACCGCCGAGCGGATCTTCCAGCTCAAGCGCGCCATCCGCATGCGGGTGGAGTGGGAGCACGACCACGGCCAGGGGGGGGAGGGCGCGCCGGGACCGGACGGGTCGCCCGCGGGCGGCCCCGACGCATCCCCCGAACCCCCCTCGATGGAGGCGATCCACGAGGCCACCCGGATCGACCCCTGGTTCCTGGACCAGCTCCGCGCCATCGTCGAAATGGAGCTGCGGTACCGCGACCTTCCTGCGGGCGACGCACCCGGCGGCGCGCATTCCGAGGCGGAGCTCCGCGCCATGAAACGGGCGGGTTTCTCCGACCGGCAGCTCGCGATGCTCCGGGGCGAGACCGAGGCCGCGGTGCGCACCCGCCGCCACGGGCTGGGCATCCGGCCCGTCTTCAACGTCGTGGACACCTGCGCCGGCGAGTTCCCCGCCGAGACCCCGTACTACTACTCGTCGTACGAATCCGAGGACGAGGTGCTTCCCTCCGAGCGCGAGAAGATCGTGATCCTCGGCAGTGGACCGAACCGGATCGGGCAGGGGATCGAGTTCGACTACTGCTGTGTCCAGGCGGTGCTGGCCCTCCGCGAGCAGGGCTACGAGACGATCATGATCAACTCGAACCCCGAGACCGTCTCGACGGACTTCGACGTGTCGGACCGGCTCTACTTCGAGCCGCTGACCCACGAGGATGTCATCGAGATTCTCCACCGCGAGGGCGCGAAGGGGGTGATCGTGCAGCTCGGCGGCCAGACCCCGCTGAACCTGGCGCGGGGGCTCGAGGCCGAGGGGGTCACGATCCTCGGCACCTCGGTCGACGCCATCGACCGGGCCGAGGACCGGGGGCGCTTCGAGGAGGTGTGCCGCATCGTCGGCGCACCCGTCCCGGCGAACGGCACCGCCACCTCGCTCGAGGAGGCCCGCGAGGTCGCATCGCGCATCGGTTACCCGGTTCTCGTGCGCCCCTCGTACGTGCTCGGCGGCCGGGGCATGGAGATCGTCTACGACGAGAGCACGCTGGAGGGCTTCTTCGCCCGGGCCATCGAGGCGTCGCCGGACCACCCGGTCCTGATCGACCGCTTCCTCGAGGACGCCTTCGAGTTCGACGTCGACGCGCTCTCCGACGGGACCGAGGTCGTCATCGGCGGCATCATGCAGCACATCGAGGAGGCCGGCGTGCACTCGGGAGACTCGGCGTGCGTGCTTCCGCCCTACCGGCTGGACCCCATCGAGGCCGAGCGCATCCGCGAGCTGACCCGGGCCTTCGCGCTGGAACTGGGGGTCGTGGGGCTCCTGAACGTGCAGTACGCGGTGAAGGACGGGGTCGTGCAGGTCCTGGAGGTGAACCCCCGCGCCTCGCGCACCGTCCCCTTCGTCTCGAAGGCCACCGGGGTCCCGCTTTCCCGCTCGGCGGCCCGGATCATGGCGGGCGAGACGATCCGCGGGCTGGGGATTCCCTTCGAGCCCCGGGTGCCGGGGATCGCGGTCAAGGAGGCGGTGCTCCCCTTCAACCGCTTCGACGTCGACATCCTCCTCGGTCCCGAGATGCGCTCCACCGGCGAGGCCATGGGCTTCGACACGACCCTCGGCATGGCCTACGCCAAGGCCCAGGCGTCGGCCGGGAACCACCTTCCCCGCGACGGCGGCACGCTGGTCGTGACGGTGAACGACAGCGACAAGGAGGCGGTGGCGCCCCTGGTGGCGCGTTTCGCCGACATGGGCTTCCGCGTCCGGGCCACCGGGGGAACCCACGACTTCCTGGAGTCCCGCGGGATCACCTGCGAGCGGATCTTCAAGATCGGAGAGGGGCGGCCGGACATCGGCGACGCCATCGTGAGCGGCGAGGTTGACCTTCTCGTGAACACGCCCCTCGGCAAGAAGTCCCAGTACGACGACTACGCCATGCGGCGCGCGGCCATCGCCTTCAAGGTGCCCTACCTGACCACGATCTCGGCCACGTCGGCGGCCTGCGAGGCGATCCACGCCCTGCGCACCGGGCGGCACGAGGTTCGCTCGCTCCAGGCCTGGGGGGAGATGCGCGGGGTGCCGGCGGCAGGAGCTTCCGGGTGACGGGCGAGGGGGACGGTGCGCCCGCCGGGCCGCCGCCGATCCCCGCCCCCCGGACCGCCCTCTTCCTGCACGAGGCGGGGTCCCTCCACGACACCGGCTGGGGGCATCCCGAGCACCAGGGGCGCCTGCGGAAGCTGGCGTCCATCGTGGGAAAGGACATGCTCGACCTGCACGGGCGGGTCGAGGCGCTCGAGCCCCGCTCGGCCACCCTCCGCGAGCTCGAGCGCGTGCATCCCGCCCCGTACCTGGAGGCGATCCGGGAGCGGGTGGCCGAAGCCTCGCAGGAGGGTCGCGTGCTCGAGTTCGCGCCGGAGACCCCCGTTTCGGAGGGGTCGTGGGACGCGGTCACCGGGAGTGCCGGGGCGGTGCTCGATGCGGTGGAGGGGGTGGCCGACGGTCGTTTCCGTACCGCCTTCGTCGCCGCCCGCCCCCCCGGTCACCACGCGTCGGCGGACCAGGCCATGGGGTTCTGCCTGGTGAACCATGTCGCCGTGGGCGCGCGCCACCTGCAGGCCACCGGGCGGGCGGCCCGGGTGGCCATCGTCGACTGGGACGTCCACCACGGGAACGGGACGCAGGAGATCTTCTACGACGACCCGTCGGTCTTCTACCTGTCGCTCCACCAGTCGCCCTTCTACCCCGGTACCGGCGCCGCCGCCGAGCGTGGTTCGGGGCCCGGGACGGGGGCGACGCTCAACGTGCCCCTTCCGGCGGGAACCGACGGACCGGCCTTCCGGGCGGCGCTGGATCGAGCGCTGACGCTCGCGGCGGAGCGGTTCGTCCCCGACTTCGTGCTGGTCTCGGCCGGCTTCGACGGCCTTGCCGCCGATCCCCTGGGCGGCTTCCTGCTGGAGCCGGCCGACTACCACGCGCTGACGGGGCGGGTGCTGGCGTGGGCCGAAGAGGCGTGCGAAGGCCGCGTCGTCGCCGTGCTCGAGGGGGGCTACGACCCTCCCTCCACGGCACAGGCGGCACTGGCCACCCTCCGCGCGCTCGCGGGGCTCCCGGCCCCCCCGGGTTGAGCGGCGGCGCAAGCCCCGCGATCTTCCGGAAGGGTCCGGCCCCCCGTCCGCCCCGCCCCGTCACCTCCACCGAGGGGACATCCATGGCAGTAAAGCTCCGTCTCCCCCTTCGATTCCGTCGCGCCTGCGTGCTGGGCGCGCTGGGCCTCTTCGCCCTCGCCGCGGAGGCGCCGCCCCCGGCCGCCGGCTTCGACTGGCTTCCAGGGGCCGCTCCCCTGGGCGCGCAGATCCCCGAGGGGGTCGACGGCACCTTCCGGCCCCACCCCGAGGCCGAGCGGGCCATTTCCAGGCTCCTCTCCCCCTTCTGCCCCGGCTTCATGCTCTCGCAATGCCCGGCGGCCGAGTCCCTCGCCCTCCGGGATTCGATCCAGGCGCTGGCACTCCAGGGGTGGAACGCGGACGCCCTCGAGGCGTGGATGCTCGCGAACCATGGCGAGGAATACCGGGCCGTGCCGCAGCGAAGCGGAGCCGGGCTCCTGGCGTGGATCCTGCCGCCCATCGCGCTGATGCTCGGGGCCGGGGTGGTGGCCGGCGCGCTGCGCCGCCTGCGCGGTGACCCGGAGGTGGCCTCCGGGTCGCCGGTGGTCGCCGGTTCCGGCGGAGCGGGCGCAGCGGGCACCGGCGGGGTCGGCGATGCGCCCGAC
>JBJHBX010000168.1:0-6414 GCA_050485725.1 Gemmatimonadales bacterium
GCCCTGCTCCTTCTCGCCGGCCCCCAACCCGCGGACGCGCGCCAGGGGAGCTTCCCCGGCGCCGCCCCTCCCTCCGGGGACCCGGGATTCCTCTTCGACCGCCCCAGTGTCTCGCTCGGGGTGCGGGGTGGGATGTTCCTGCATCGGGCGGAGAGCGACCTCTACGACTTCTCGACCGAGCGGTTCACCCTGGAGCGCTCCGACTTTCGTGCGCTTGCCCTTGCCGTCGAAGGGGGCGTCTGGCTCGGAAACCGCGGGGAACTCACCGTTGCAATCGACGGGAGCCGACTGACGCTGCGCTCCGAATACCGGGACTGGGCCGAGGAGGTGGAGCGGCCGGACGGGACATTCCACGAGATTCCCATCCGGCAGTCCACCCGCTTCTCGCACGGGCCTGCCTTCGCCGTTGGGCTGCGATGGTACCTGAGGGACCGGGGGGAGCGGCTGGGGCAGTTCATCTGGATTCCGGCCCAGTGGAACGCATACGTGGGGGCCGGGGGCGGGGTGACTGCCTACCGGTACCGCCTCGAAGGCGACTTCGTGGACGAGGCGCAGGAGATCGTCCTCACGGATCGGTACGAGTCGCGGGGAACCACCCCCTTTCCCTTCGTGAATGGGGGTGTGGAGATCGGACTCACCACGCGAACGGCAGCGTCGTTCGAGGGACGATACCAGTGGGGGGAGCACGACCTCGGACCTCACTTCGCACGCGACTTCACCCACCCCCTCGACCTGGCGGGGCTCAGGTTGTCTGCCGGGGTCCACGTCCGCTTCTGAAGACATCCAACGAACGGGGCCGAAGGCCGTCCCCCGGGAGTGCCACATGACCGGACAGAACCTTCCCATCCGACGCGGCTTCGTGGCCGCGCTCCTGCTCGCTGCCTCGGCCGTCACGGCTCCGGGGCCGGCAGGAGCGTCGACCGTTGCCGATCCGGCTCCGGCGCTCGAGGATCTCCGCTGGCTCCCGTGGCTGGGGTGCTGGGAGGGGGTGTCCGAGGACGGCGGGCCGGACGCATCGTTCCTGGTCTGCTTCGAGCTCCTCCCGGACCAGCAGGGGGTCGAGATCGTGACCTGGTCGGAGGGGGCCGTCGCGGCACGTGAGTCGCTCCGGGCCGACGGAACGCCGGTGGCCATCTCGGAGGGCGGATGCGCCGGGGAGCAGTCCGCCCGCTGGTCCTCGGATGGCCGGCGGGTATTCCTCCAGTCGGTCCTGGAGTGCGGTGCGGACGTGCGCAGGGAGACCCGGGGCGTCCTGGCCATCCTCCCCGAGGGTCGCGGCTGGGCGGAAATCCACGCAGTCCATTCGGGGAGCGAGTCTCCCATCGTCGCGATGCGGACCTTTACCCCCGCGGCTCGCGTCGACCTGGCGGCGTCGGGGATCGTGGACCCGGCCGCGGGCCGCGAGCTGGCTGCATCCACCGCGCGCACGCAGGCCGGCCGCTCACTCCCGATCGAGGCGGTAGTCGAGATCGTGGAGCACGCGGGCGCACCCGTGGCAGGGGCGCTGGTCGCCGAGCGCGGCGAGCCGTTTGCACTGGATGCGAACACGCTGCGCTCGATGGCGGCACGCGGTGTCCCCGCCGAAGTCCTCGACGTGATGGTCGCGGTCACGTGGCCGGAGCGCTTCACCATCACCGGGGGACTCTCGGACCTGCGCGCCGAGGCCCAGTCCCCTCCCCCCCCGACACCCAGGGCCACCGCAGCCCGTGGGGTCGCCCCATGGCCCGCCTCGACACGGGGCTACGCCTTCCGCGGCTACGCCCCGTGGGGGTGGGGCTACCGCCATGACCTGTTCTACATGGACGTCTTCTACCGGAGCGGGGGCGCGTATCGATGGGATCGCTGGGGCCAGCCCTTCTACGGGGGGCCGAGCGTCATCGTGATCGAACGGCCACGGGTCGAGCCACGCACCTCGGTTCTGAGCCGGAACCAGGGGGCCGTCCCGAGCGGTGGGGGGAGCAGTGGCCCATCCGCCGTCCCGGCCTCGAACGCCTCCCCGCGCCCGGCGACGACCCGCAGCACACCCCCTCCCTCCACGCCCAGCTCGGCACCTGCCGCGACCGGCGGAGGGGGTTCGGGGGGATCATCCGGCGGAAACGCCGACGAGGTTCGGAGAGCGGTTCCCCGCAGCGGGGGCTGACCGGGAGGGCTACGTTCGGAAGGGGAGGAATCCAGCCGACGGCCGCCCTGAACCCTGGATGGGAGGCGTGCTACCCCTCCTCGACCCCGGGGGCGTGCAGCGCTTCCCGAAGGATCGCTCCGGCCTGCGCCTCCTCCAGGATGAACGCATCGTGACCACGCTCCGAATGGATCTCGCGGTAATGCGCGCCCACGGGTTCGGTCCAGCGACGCACGTCCTCGGGGGTGTACAGCAGATCTCCGGGGATCCCCACGCCGGTCAGTGACCCCCGAAAGGCGGCCAGCGCGGAAGTGGGGCCCCCACGCCCCTGGCCCACGTCGTGAAGGTCCATCGCCGTCGTGAGGATCCGGTAGCTCTCCGGGTGAAAACGCTCCCGAAGCTTCTGGCCCTGCCGCTCCAGGTAGGACTCGATCTGGAAGAGCCCGTCCTCCCGCCGGTCCCGGCCGAAACGCCCCTCCATCTCCCGGGCGGTCCGGTAGGTGAGCATCGCGGCCTGCCTCGCGAGCTCCAGCCCCTCCACCGGCCCCCCGAGCCGGAGGAGCGCACGCTGGATGCGGCTGAAGCCGATCGCCTGGGCCGTGTGGGCAGCGGGGGCGGCAAAGACCACCGCAGCCCGGGCGCGCCCCGGGAAGGTGGCCGCCCACTCCAGGGTCGCCATCCCCCCGAGCGACCCCCCCGTCACCAGCCGCACGGAAGGGATCCCGATCCGATCCAGGAGCAGCCCGACGAGGTGGACCATGTCCCGAACGTCCAACTGCGCTCCATCCAGCCCGGGAGCTCGGAAGATCGCCCCGCCTCCGGTGCCCGGGACGGGCTCGTCGGCAAGCGGGGTGCCGGCCACGGACGCGCGGGTTCCGTAGCAGGATCCGAGCAGGTTCGGAGTCAGGAGCGCCCAGCGGTCGGGGTCGAGAACGCCCCCGGGCCGGACCAGCTCCGGCCACCAGTCCCGTGGCTCCGGCCCCCCGGTCAGGGAGTGGAAGAGGAGGATCACGTTCGATCCGTCCGGAGCCGGATTCCCGTCGAGACGGTACACCTGCTCCACCTCTCCCAGCTGCAGACCGGAAGGGAGAAGCACGTCCCGGAAACGCTCCAGTCGGAGCCCACCGTCGTTCATGGACCTCGCTCGTCGAAGGACCGCCCGGCTCCCGAGCGCGACCGGGACCGGCCGCCTCCGGAGCCGGGCGGGGGGAGGCGGGAGGCTACTCGCCCCCGCAACCGATGTCAACCCGTGGGGGAGCCGGGGACGGGGCCGCGGGGTATGGTCCCCGACCACCCTTCCCATCACCCCCCAACCCGGCTCGCGATCCCCCGTGACTGCTCCCCAGGATCCTGCCCTCATGCCCTCAGGAGGGACCTCCGCCAACACTCCCACGGCAGACCGGCCCGACGGGCCCGACGGAGCGGAGTGCCTCCTGTCGGCGGAGGGGATGGACTGCCCGAGCTGCGCCTCCACCGTCTCGAGAGGTCTGCTGCAGGTGACGGGAGTGGTGAGCGTGGACACCGACGTGATCGGCCAGCAGGTGCGCGTCGGATTCGACCCGGCGCTGGTCGATCCCGTCCGGCTGCGGACGACGCTCGATGGCCTGGGGTACCCGGCCCCGGTCGACCCGCACCTCCCCCTTTCCCCCCCGACCGGACGGACGGCGGACCCGGGGGGAGGGGCCGTGGCCTTCCTCCGGGGACTCCCCCTGCACGTGACGCTCGGCGGGGCCTTCTGGGGCTTCACGATCCTGGCCGCCCTGCTCGGCGACTCCGAGTGGATGGTGGGCCTGCTGGCCGCCGCCACGGTCGCGACCGCCGGATGGAGCGTCTTCCCCCGCGCATGGGCGGCCGGAAGGCATGGCCTCTTCGACATGCACGTCCTCATGGCCATCGCCGCGCTGGGTGCGATGGTGATCGGGGAGTACGTGGAGGCTGGAGCCGTGCTCTTCCTCTTCGCCGTGGCGCAGGCTCTCGAGCAACGGACCCTTTCCCGCGCGCGCTCCGAGGTGCGCTCGCTGATGGACCTGGCTCCGGTCGAAGCGACGGTGCTGCGACACGGTCACCAGGTGCGGGTCCCCGTCGAGGCGATCCGGAAGGGCGAGACCGTACTCATCCGCCCGGGAGAGAGGATCCCCGTGGACGGTACGGTGGTGGGAGGCGCCTCGGAGGTCGACGCGGCCGCGATCACGGGGGAGTCGATGCCCGAGCCCCGCTTTCCGGGCGACACGGTCCACGGGGGAGCGGTGAACGGGACGGGGGCGCTGGAGATCCGATGCGACCGGCGGGCCGAGGACTCGGCGCTCCAGCGGATCCTCCGGAGCATCGACGAGGCGCGCTCGCGGAAGAGTTCGGCCGAAGCCTTCGTGGATCGCTTTGCCAGGATCTACACCCCCCTCGTCCTGGCGGGTGCTGCCGGGACCGCCCTCCTCCCCCCCCTCCTGGGGATGGGCGGCTGGTCCGAGTGGGGGTACCGGGCCCTGGTCCTGGTGGTCGTCGCCTGCCCCTGCGCCCTGGTCATCTCGACCCCGGTCACCGTCGTGAGCGCTCTGACGGGAGCAGCCCGCAGGGGCATTCTCGTGAAGAGCGGGGTGAGTCTCGAGGTCCTGGGAAAGACCCGGGTGGTGGCCTTCGACAAGACCGGCACCGTCACCGAGGGGCGGCCCCGGGTTGCCTCGGTCGACGGATGGGACGGGACCGACCCGGTCGAAGTCCTTCGCATGGCCGCAGCGGTCGAAAGCCGGAGCGAGCACCCGATCGCCCGAGCCATCGTGGAGGAGGCGGACAGGCGGGAGCTTGCGGTGGCCGAGGGGGTCGAGATGACCGCATTCCCCGGCCGAGGCGCCCGGGCCCGCGTGGGAGAGTACGAGGTCCTGCTCGGCAGCGCTCGCTTCCTCGAGGAGGAGGGAGCCGTCACGAGGCCGGAAGCCGGGGATCCCTCCGGATCGGTGCCCGACGGTGGGACCGTGGTCCTGGTCGCATGGCGGGGCCCGGGCGAGGAGCGGATTCGAGCCCGGGGGATCGTGACGCTCCTGGACCACCCTCGGGCCGGAGTGTCCGAACTCCTGGATGGACTCCGGAGCCTGGGCGCGCGCCGGCTCGTCCTCCTGAGCGGAGACCGGACGGCAGTGGTGGAAGCGGCCGCGCGGGCCCTCGGCGACGGGCGAGGCGGCTTCGACGCGTGGCGCGGCGACCTGCTCCCCGAGGAGAAGGTGGCCTGGCTGAACGAGCTGAGGGAGGAGTACGGACCGGTCCTCATGGTCGGGGATGGAGTGAACGACGCGCCGGCGCTCGCAGCGGCCGACGTGGGGATGGCCATGGGAGGGGAGGGCACCGCGGTCGCGGTCGACACCGCCGACATCGCCCTGATGGAGGACGACCTCTCGCGGATCGCCCTGGGACTCCGCCTGGGCCGCAAGTCCGCCAGGATCATCCGGGCGAACATTGCCTTCGCCCTGGCGGTCAAGGTGGCCTTCGTCGGGCTGGGCGGGCTGGGGTACGCCGCGCTCTGGATGGCGGTGGTGGCCGACATGGGTTCCAGCCTCGCCGTGATCCTGAACGGAATGCGGACCCTGCGGAGCTGACCCCCCCCGGAACGTTTCGGCTCGAAGCGGGGTCGATCCCGATGACGAGTACGGGACGCTCCCGTACTGCATCGATGCACCTGGTGCGCCCCACCGACCCCGGAACCGGAGGCTCCATTCCGATGCGCCGTGCCGCCCTCCTCCCGTTGCTCCTCTTCCCCCTCCTCCTGGCCCTTCCCGGATGCGGCGACGCGGTTGCGGAGGAGGGACCTGTCCACGACGGGGTCCTGGCCTTCGTCGGGGCCGCCGTGCTGGACGGAACCGGAGCGCCGGCGATCGAGGACGGGGTCGTTCTGGTGAGGGACGGAAGGATCGAGGCCGTGGGTGCCCGCGCCGCAGTCGGCATCCCGGGCGACGCCGAGGTCATCGACCTGACCGGCCGCTGGCTCGTCCCCGGGCTCGTGAACACGCACGGGCACGTCAGTGGGACGGAGGCATCGATCCGAGGACAGCTCGAGCAGTACGCCCACTACGGTGTCACGACGGTGGTGAGCCAGGGAGGGAACGAGGCGGCGGGCTTCCCCCTCCGGGACGCCCAGGACACGCCCGAGGGGCTGGAGCGGGCACGTGTGTACCTCTCGGGGCCCGTCCTGAATCCCTCCACGGCCACGGATGCCCGCTTCGATGTCCAGCGCGTGGCCGAGATGGGGGCGGACTGGGTGAAGATCCGGGTCGACGGCGGGCTGGGCGGAGGGAACAAGATGTCACCGA
>JBJHBX010000169.1:0-6402 GCA_050485725.1 Gemmatimonadales bacterium
CCATGGTTCGATCCGACCCGCCGACCCGATTCGCCGGCACCGCCCTCGTGTGCCTGTTCGCCGCCCTCGCCCTCGCCGCCCCGGCAGAGGCCCAGGAGGCCCCCATCCTCCTGACCCCGAACGACGCCTCCCTCGAGTGGTTCCCCTGCGGCGACTTCATCCCCGACGACTGTCAGGCCACGATCCTGCGCCTGGGGCCCGACGGGCGGAACAGCGACGTCCTATACCGGATTCCCGCCGGGATGGACCTCCCCACGCACTGGCACACGTCGGCGGAGCGGATGATCCTCATATCCGGGGAATTCCACATCGCTTACGACGGGCACGCCCCCATCGTGATGCGGGCGGGGAACTACGCCTGGGGCCCCCCGGGCGTCCCCCACAGCGCCCGGTGCGCCAATCGGGGCACCTGCCTTCTGTTCGTGGCCTTCGTGGATCCCCCCGACGGGTTTCCGGTGGAGGGGAGGGACGACTGACCCGAGGGCCGTCCCCGCCGGACCTCACGTTCCGCAGCGAGCAGCGGTAGCTCCCGGTCCGGCGGGTCGGCCCGGGGGTGGGGGGCCGATCAGCCGCCCGTCCGCATGAACTGCGCGAACCCGTCCACTTCTGCCGCGATCACGCGGCCCCGGGTATCCAGGTGGAACCGCACAAAGGTCCGGCCGGCCCCGGGGCGCCGCCAGTCGGCCCGGAACTGGTCCTGGTGCCAATGCTCCAGGTCGGCCACGTACTCGGACGAGTAGTGGAGGACGAGCCGTCCTCCCTCGGAGGTGACCCGTGCCTCACCGAAGAGGGGGGCCTCATAGCGTCCGGCGTACCCGTCCGGGGAAAGCGACGGCCCGACGCCCGGAAGCCGGGCCTCTTCCAGCTCGCGGGCGGACCGGGCCGACCGCTCGGCGTTTCGGGCCTGGAGATCCAGGTAGAGGGCGCTCCAGTCGGCGGGTCTGCGACCCTGAAGGGCGTCCAGGATCCAGTGGGTGAGAGCGAGCTGGAGGTTCGACGAGCTCAGGTTCGCCATGATCGCAATTCCGATCCCTTCGGCCGGAACCAGCATCACATGGGTCCGGGTGTAGTTGATGGAGCCCGAGTGGTGGACCAGCTTCCGCCCGTGGAGGTCCTGGACCCTCCACCCGAGTGCGTAGGCGGCGAAGTGGTTCGTGGGGTGGAGCCGGGTGCCGACCGTGTCCAGCGGGATCACCGTCTGTGGGGCGTACATCTCGTCGAACCGGGCCTCGTCGAGCACCCTGACCCCCTCGAGCGTGCCCCGGTACAGGTGCATCCGCATCCAACGGGAGAGGTCATGGGCGTTCGACCACACGGGCCCCGCACCGCCGATGTTGTCGTAGTTCCGCCTGGGGACCGCCTGGACTCCTCCCGAGATCCGGGTGTGGGAGTCGGCCACGTTCCCCCAGGCCTCCACCGCGGCGGTCCGGGAAGTGCTCCGGCCCATCCCGAGAGGGCCGAAAATGCGTGCGTCCAGCGCTTCATCCCAGCTCGATCCCACCACTTCGCCCACCACCTCGCCGGCCACGATGTAGAGATGGTTGTTGTATCCGTACTGGTTCCGGAAGCTCTCGACCTGGGGAAGGTGCCGGAGCCGCTCGAGGATCTGGCGCCGATCGAAATCCGCGGCGATCCACAGGTTGTCGAGCCGGGCCGCCCCCGCCCGGTGGGTCACCAGGTCCCGGATCGTGAGCTCCCGGGTCACGACGGGGTCGGAGAGGGCGAACCAGGGGAGGTGCCGGGCCACCGGATCGTCCCAGGCCAACCCCCCTTCGTCCACCAGCATGGCCAGGGCGGCCGTGGTGAACGCCTTGGAGGTCGATGCGATGGCGAAGTTTGTGTGTGCGTCGACCGGCTCCGACCCACCGACCCGTGTGGTCCCGTAGCCTCGCATGTGGACGACCGAGTCGCCACGGACCACCGCCAGGGCGAGGCCCGGAACCTGCCAGGCCTGCATCGCCTCCTCCACGTCTGTGCCCCGCCTGCGGCGGCGAGATGCGGATCATCTCGTTCATCACCCTGCCCTCCACCGTGCAGGACATCCTCCTCCACCTCGACCTCCCGCATCGCCCTCCCCGGGTGTCCCCCGCCCGTGGCCCTCCCCAGGCCGAGCTCCACTTCGACCAGACCCCGGCCTTCGATCTCGCCGCTCCTGAGCCCATCCCGGAGCTCGAGTTCGATCAGTCCACTCCCGATGACTGGGAGGCTTGAGCTACGACTCTGTCCCCTCCTCTGGCCCCCGGACCCTGGCACCCGGCTGCCTCCAACCGCCCATCGCACCATCCTTCGGGCCCCGATTCCCATGGCGCTTCCTCCACCTCGGCTTCTGCTTCTCCTGCCTTCCAGCGCCTCCCGGGCTCACGGAAAACCCCGCCATCCCCCACCATTCCAGAGCTTGCTCGGCCAGACCCCGCGCCCTACCTTGTCTCCCCCCCTCAGAGGGCGTTTGGAACTACTATCCCTGCCGAACTCGGTCCTTCGGGGGTCAACCGAATGCGCAGAATGCCCTGTCCCATTCCGACAGGAGCAATTCGGGCCACTCGTGTGTACTCCCCCTGGGGCGAGCTCGTCGGGACGAGGGACAAGCCTCGCTCCGCGGACGGCGACGCGATGCCCCCTCGCGATTGGGCTTCATCGACCGCGGCGGATGTCGGCCGGACGCT
Organism: Gemmatimonadales bacterium; assembly: GCA_050485725.1. Lineage (GTDB taxonomy): Bacteria > Gemmatimonadota > Gemmatimonadetes > Longimicrobiales > Gaopeijiaceae > SKNW01. The sequence continues at coordinate 2,664 of JBJHBX010000169.1, forward strand.
GACCCATTCCCCCAAGAGGAGTTGAGGCTGATGGCGAACCTTTCCCACCGGACCCGCATCCGGTCTGCCCTCACGCCGCAGCTTCGCGGCCTGATCGCGGCGGCCGCAATGCTCCTGCTCACCGGGTGCGGGACGGCGCCACGGGAGCAGGCCGCCGCCACGACCGCGGACCGGTCCTGCACCTCGCAAAGGGTCGGAGAAGCGAGGAACGTCTCGGCGACGGAAGCGGCGAACCTGACCCGCCGGATGGGTGGGCACTTCTTTCGGTCGATCAGAACCGAGCCCGGCGAAGTCACGACCTTCGACATCGAGGTCTTCCGGTACGACGACCCGGCGTGCGCCCGAGGGCGGTGAGGGGAGGCGCCGGCTCGGCACGGGAGACGCGGGGGGGCTGAGGTCGCGAGGAGCTCTTCCAGGGTGGCTTCTCGATCGCGGGGGAATCGGTCCCTGCCGGTGCGCTGCGCAGGGGAACCGGGCCCTCTCCACCGCGTTTTTCGTCCAGTACACGAGCGCGGTGGACCTGGTCACGTCGAACACCCGGCTCCGCCGAGCCCGCAGGGAGGGCCAGGACTTCCGCCTGGTCCCGAACGACGCGGTGAACCCCGACCGAGAGGCTTTCGACCCCGTCCGCCCATTCAGCGCCGGACGCACCCTCCTCCTCAGGGACTCCCACGCCATGCCCGCCGGGTGGAAGGGGGAGGTCCTGTAGCGCGGCTTCTCGCGCGCCGTTGCCTCCCCATGGGATGCGGCGTACTCTGACTCCGCGAATCGGCCGGCTGGTCGCATCCCCGAACCCCGAGCGCTGAACGATGGCCCCGTCCCTTCCCTGCCCCGTCTCGCCGCGAATGCTTCGGGGCCTGGGCGTGTCGGCACTCGCCTTTGGGTGGCTCGGGGGATGCGGAGGGGAGGCCGCAACCGGGCCCGGGCGGCGCGTTCCTCGAGGACCTTCCGCGGCTGCACCTGGAGGAGCTTGGGCGCATCGGGAGCACCGAGGACCCGGACTACGGGTTCTCGCGCATCGGCCCCGTGCAGGTGGGTCCCGACGGGAACGTCTGGGTGGCGGAGACGCAGGACCGGGAGCTTCGCGTGTACTCGCCGGACGGAGCGCTCCTTCGCCGCGTGGGGCGGCGGGGCGAGGGGCCGGGAGAGTTCGCACAGAACCTGACGAGCTTCGGGTTCGTGGGCGACACGGTGTGGGCCTGGGAGGACTGGCCCCGGAGGCTTGCGCTCTTCAGCGTGGAGGGCCAGGTGCTGGGCACCGTCGTGGTGGACCTGGTCGAGGCGGAGCTCTTCGGTCCCGGCGAATGGTCACGCGTGGACCCGGGGCGCACGGATCCGGAGGGATACCTCGTGGGCGTGCGCGGGATCGGGAACGTGGCCCAGGGTCCGCCGCAGCGGGACACGGCCTGGATCCCGATCGTGCGGTTCTCGCTGGAAGGGCAGGTCGTGGACACCGTAGGGCACTACGAGTTCGTGCGACAGGGCCTTTCCGAGCCGATCACCGTGGGGCGAAGCCGATACACCGTTCCGGGCCCGCCGGGCAGCGGCGCACGCCTGGTCCTAACGGATCGAGACCGCGTTCGGATCGAACACGATGCCGGGGACGGTGTGGGCTTCGTGCGGATCACCCGGATGACCCACGGGGGCGACACGATCCGCACCCGCGAATGGTCCGTGCACGGGGTTCCCTTTCCGGAGGCGTACCTGGACTCGCTCGCCACCTTCCGGGCCCACCAGGTGGGGCCCATCATTGCCTCGGTCCCGGGCGGCGGGATCGAGACGATCGAGCGCCACGCGGAGGACTCGGCGGCTGCGCGGGCGGCGATCCGGCGCCGGATGCTCTTCCCGGAGTTCCAGCCCCCGGTCCAAGCACATCACGTGGCCGCGGACGGGGCCCTCTGGATCCGGCGCGAGGGGCTGGGCGCGCCTGAACAGCGGTGGGTCGTGTTCGACGCCGAGGAACTCCCTCTGGGGGTCCTCCATGTTCCTGCCGGGATCCGGATCGCGTGGTCCGGGGGCGAGGAGGTCTGGGGAGTGGTGCGCGATGCGCTGGGGGTACCCTGGCTCGTGCGGTTCCGGATGGCGGCGGAGGGAGGGTAGGTCAAGGTCCTGGCGAAAATGGCGCACCATCTCGTCGTGCTGGGCCCGCGTCGGATCCTCATGCGCGCAGGGAACCCCGCATCCCGTGCGGCCTACGAGGCCCCTGGGGTCAGGTGCGTCGAAGTCCCGGTGGACCATGTGGGCCGCGCCGCCGGGGCCATCGATTGCCTTGCCGGCGTCATGGAGCGCAGCCAGGTCTGACGACGCCGCGACGCCGCGGCCGGCCCCGCGTTGGCGCGGCCGCCGTTCGGCGTCCTAACGTTCCGACGCGGGGCCATGTCGTAGTACTATGGGCCCCTGGCGTGCGGGGGCCGTCCCTCGGCGTCCTGTCCTCTCCCACCCTCCCTCCTCACCTCCGAAATGAAGCGAAGCCCTCTCTACAGCCGGGACCCCGGGAGTGGACCGCGTCCCGACTGGCTGGACGATCGAGCCGGCGGGTCCCCGGCGGGCGGCTCCCCGGACGGGGGTGCGCCGGCCGAAGGGGCCGGCGGATGGCGCGGGCGCTTGCGGGCCTGGGCCGGACGCCACGAACGGGCTGTGCTCCTGGCCTCGGGGGCCGGGGCGATGCTCGTTCTCGTTCTCCTGCTGGGCATCTTCCGGAGCCCCCAGGTCACGCTGAGTCAGCAGGACATCGACATGGCGGTCATGCACACGCTGGAGAACATGCCGGCCTCCCCCTCGGTGGAGTCCATGGCCTACCAGGTGATCCGCCCCTCGGTGGTCCGGGTCCGGGAGATGCTCGACGACGAGGAGGGGGCGGACCCGGAAACCGAGCCCTGGACCACGCATCCCGAGGGCGAACCGGGCGCATCCCCGGGCAGCACCCCTACGGACGCTGACCCCGAGGCCCCGCCCATGGAACGCTCCCGGGGGCTGGGCACCGGCGTCGTGGTGGAGGAAGACGGCACCATCCTCACGAACCTCCACGTGGTGCTCGGGGTGGAGCGCATCGAGGTGATCTTCGCCGATGGCACCCGCTCCCCTGCCGAGATCGTGGGGGTCCAGCCCGACATGGACCTGGCGGTGATCCGCGCCACGATCCTTCCGGACGACCTGATCCCGGCCACCCTCCGTTCCACCCGGGACCTTCACCTGGGGGACCGGGTCATGGCCGTGGGCTTCCCCTTCGGCATCGGTCCGTCCCTGTCGTCGGGGGTGGTCTCGGGGCTCAGTCGGGAGTTCAGGAGTCCCGAGGGAGAGGCCATCCTCACGAACCTCATCCAGTTCGATGCAGCGGCGAACCCCGGCAACTCCGGGGGACCACTCGTCACCGAAGACGGCTTCGTGGTGGGAATCGTCACCGCCATCCTGAATCCGAACAACCAGCGGTCCTTCGTGGGGATCGCCTTTGCCGTGCCCATCGAATCCGCCATGCAGGCCGTGGGGAACTCTCCCTTCTGACGCTCCTTCCCGCACCCGGTCGGACCGACCCCGACCTCCCTCCAACCGATGCCTTCCTCCATGATCGACACCGCCGACGGAACCCCGGGCGACGCCCGCCTCACCGAGCGACTCCTCTACGAGGTCAAGAAGATCGTCGTGGGGCAGGACGCCTTTCTCGAACGGGTGCTGGTGGCGATCCTGGCCCAGGGGCACCTGCTGGTGGAAGGGGTACCGGGGCTCGCCAAGACCCTCACGG
>JBJHBX010000170.1:0-6361 GCA_050485725.1 Gemmatimonadales bacterium
GCCACCGCGAGGCCGCAGTCGGCGAAGACCTTCATCTTCTCGGCCGCGGTTCCGGCCGATCCGGAGATGATGGCGCCGGCGTGGCCCATGCGTCGCCCCGGGGGGGCGGTCTGCCCGGCAATGAAGCCGACCACCGGAATCCGCAGGTTGTCACGGATCCACTCGGCGGCCTCCTGCTCGTCGGTGCCGCCGATCTCGCCGATCATCACGATGGCCTTCGTGTCGGGGTCCTTCGAGAAGGCGTCGAGACAGTCGATGAAGTTCGTGCCGATGATCGGGTCCCCGCCGATGCCGACGCAGGTCGTCTGTCCGATCCCCGCCTGGGTGAGCTGGTTCACGGCCTCGTAGGTGAGGGTACCGGAGCGCGAGATGACGCCCACGGGGCCCGGGGTGGTGATCTGCCCGGGAATGATCCCGAGCTTGGCCTGGCCGGGGGTGATGAGCCCGGGGCAGTTCGGTCCGAGGAGTCGAGCGCCGCGGTCACGGACGAAGGCCGCGGCGCGCGCCATGTCGAGCACCGGCACGCCCTCCGTGATCCCGACGATGAACGCGATGCCCGCGTCGGCCGCCTCCATGATCGCGCCGGCCGCGAAGGGGGGCGGTACGTAGATCACCGAGGCGTTCGCACCGGTTGCGGCCCGGGCGTCCTCGACGGTGTTGAAAATGGGGATCTCGCGTCCCGTCGAGGCGGTGAAGGTCTGCCCCCCCTTCCCCGGCGTCACGCCGGCGACGACGTCGGTGCCGTACTCCACCATCTGGTGCGTGTGGAAGGAACCGTCGCGGCCGGTGATTCCCTGGACGACGACGCGCGTGCTCTTGTCGATGAAAATGGACATGGATCGTGCTGTTCTCCGTTGGGAATCGCGCTCAGGCGCTGGCGGCGAGCTGGACGGCCTTCTCGACCACGTCGTCCATGGAGGTGTAGGCCGGGAACCCCGCGTCCTTCAGGATCTCGAGGGCCAGCTCCTCGTTCGTGCCGGTGAGCCGGATCACGATGGGGACCTGGATGTCGATCTGGCGAGTTGCCGTCACGATCCCGTTCGCCACGTCGTCGCAGCGGGTGATCCCTCCGAAGATGTTGAAGAGGATCGCCTTCACGTTCGGATCGGCGGTGATGATCTCGAGCGCCGCGACGACCTTGTCCGGGTTCGAGGATCCCCCGATGTCGAGGAAGTTCGCCGGCTCTCCGCCGTAGTACTTGACGAGGTCCATCGTGGCCATCGCGAGCCCGGCACCGTTCACGCAGCAGCCCACGTCGCCGTCGAGCTTCACGAAGGAAAGCGCGGCCTCCCGCGCCTTCGTCTCGGAAGCGGGCTCGGCGTCGAGGTCCCGGAAGGCCTCGACCTCGGGAAGGCGGAAGAGGGCGTTCTCGTCGATGCTGACCTTGGCGTCGATGGCCTTCACATCACCGGCGGGGGTCACGATCAGCGGGTTGATCTCGGCCAGCGAGCACGCGTTGTCGGAAAAGGCCCGGTAGAGCTGTCCGACGATCTTCTGCGCCTGCTTGACGAGCGCGGGATCCTGGTACAGGAAGGACGCCATCGCGTAGGCCTGGTGCGGAAGGAGCCCGTAGCGGGGGTCGATGCGCACCTTCCGGATCGCGTCGGGATTCGTATGGGCGACCTCCTCGATGTCGATGCCGCCTTCCGGCGAGACCATGAACACCGCGGCCTGCGTCTTCCGGTCCACGAGGACACCCACGTACGCCTCCGACGCGATGTCCTCGGCGGGGGTCACGAGCACGCGGTGCACGGTCAGGCCGTTGATCTCCATGCCGAGGATGCGCGATGCGTGGTCCTTCGCCTCGGCGGCCGAGGAGGCCAGCTTGACCCCGCCCGCCTTTCCACGACCGCCGGTGTGCACCTGCGCCTTCACGACGACGGAACCGCCCAGGCGGGAGGCGATGGCCTCGGCCTCTTCCGGGGTGGCGGCCACCTCGCCGGGCGGCACGGGGATGCCGGCCTTCCGGAAGAGTTCCTTCGCCTGATACTCGTGGATGTCCATGCCCTCTCCGGTCCGTTTCGGATCGTCCAGTCGGGGGCCCCTGCCGCGACGGCGGAACCCCGGGAATACAGCCTGCTGAAGGTAGGCCCCGGTGGACCGGGGATCAACCCGGACCGCCCCCCGGATCGCCGGTCGTGGCCCGGGTCCGGAGGAACTCCCGAAGCTCGGAGAGACGGCGGCCGAAACCCTCCCAGTCACCTTCCCGGAGGCTTCGCTCAGCCGCTTCGAGCAAGTCGAGCGCCCGGCGGGCACCGGCCGGGTCCGCGACCCCGGGGAAACCCGCCGCGGGAGGCATCCCGGCAGCGTCCTCGCGGGCATCGTCCGCCCCGGGGGTCACGGAGATCGACGTCCCCCCGAGCGCGGCGATGGCTCCGGCCAGGGTGGGTTCCATCGAGACCCTCCGTCCATCGGAGACGATGTATCGGCGGATCTCGGGGATCGCCTCGGACTCGGCGGCAAGGAAGACCGGTTCCATGTAGATCAGCGTGTTCCCCACCGGAACGAGCTGGAGATGGCCGGTGGACACGTCGCTTCCACCCCGCCGCCAGAGCGAGAACTGCTCCGAGATCGCCGCGTCCTGTTCCACCAGTGCGGCCACCTGTCTCGGGCCCTCCACCTGGTCTTCCTGCGGCACGTCCCACAGCTTCAGCTCCGCACCCGTTCCGGGAAGCCAACGACCCGCCAGGAACGAAGCCAGGTTCTGGCGTTCCACCGGAATGAAGAGGGTCGAAAGAACCCAGCTCGGTTCTGCTTCTCCGGGAAGGGTCAGGAGCCCGTGGGAGGGACGATAGGGGACGGGACCCGCGGCATCGGGGATCTCGACGGGGACGGCCCAGCGGTCCTGCTGCCCGTGGAACACCGGAGGCGAGTCCTGGTGGTACCGGAGGAGCACCTGGACCTGCACGTCCATCATCCACTTCGGGTAACGGAGGTGCGCCGCAAGGTCCGTGGGCATCTCGTCGAGGGGGCGGAGAAGCCCTGGAAAGGCGCGGCTCCAGGCCTCGAGAAGCAGGTCGTCCGGGTCCGCCGCGTACAGGCGCGTTTCGCCGGTCACGGCATCGACGGTGGCCTTCACCGCGTTCCGCACGTAGTTCGCCCGGGTCCGCGTGTCCAGCGCGTGGGCCACCGAGAGCGGATGGCGCCGGCTCAGGGTGTAGCCTTCCAGGATCCAGTGAATCCGGCCCTCGCGGATCACCGCATACGGCGCCTCCGGAAGGTGCAGGAAGGGGGCGAGGGCGCGGACCCGCGACGTCACGTCCCTGCGGAAGACGAGCCGCGACTCGGGGCCCACCTCGTCCGCGATCAGGAGGTTCAGGTCCTGGAACCTCCAGGCGAGCGCGGCACGCCGCAGAAGACCCCCGATCCGGATCCCCTCCGGGAAGTCCACCCCCGGAACCCCGTTCGCCCCGTCCGGGGCCTCGAAGGCGCCCTCACCCGGCGTGATCACGGAGTAGAGCTGCGGCGTGATGCCCACGTGCACCTGCGGCCGCTCCAGGCGAAGGGCCTCCGGGACGCCCTCCCCTCCACGGAACTCGGGCGGGAGAGCGCCGAGCCAGGTGGGCATCCGGCCTTCGGGGTTCTGCCGGTGGGAAGGTCCAGCCACCGCCCCGACTCCGGTCACGTAGCGTTCGCGAAGATGAAGGTTCTGCCAGTTCCGTCCCTCGGCGGGGATGTTCGCGGGGCTGATCTCCCGCACGGCGAGCGCCACGGGAACGACGGAATCGCCCACCACGTAGCGGTCGAAGGTGACGGCCGGAAAACGGTAGTAGCCGAACCTGGCCTCGAGCTGCTGGAAGGTCTCGGCCAGGGTCTTCTCGGTCCAGAGCGGAATCCGGGGCAGATGCTCCGCGGCCGCATCCCAGCTCTCCGCCGAGGGCCGCTGGTAGGCGAAGCGGTCCCGCGAGAGTCCGGTCAGTCCGAAGCCGGCCCGCGTGGCCTCGATGGCCCGCTCGATGTGCACCGATTCCCGGGAGAGCTCGTTCGGCCCCACCTGGAAGCGCTGAACGAACCCGGGATAGAGCTGGAGGAGGAGGACCGAAACGAGGGCAAGGGCCCCTGCCCCGCTGAGCCCGGGAAGGATCCGCCCGCGAATCGCGCCCCATGCTGCCGCCGCGGCGGTTGCGAAGGCCAGGAAGGCCGCCAGCCGCAGCGCCGGGATGCGTGCCGTCACGTCGGTGGCCCCGACGATCCCCTGCACCGCCGACGTGCCGTCGGCCAGGAGGGTGTAGGGTGCGAGGACCAGCCGCAGGCTGAGGAGAAGCAGGAAGGCGGCGAGGAGGGCGGCGAGGTGCCGAAGCACCAGCGGGTCCGCGGAGACGCGTCCCCGATCCACCCTGAGCCCGCCGGAACCCGCATACCCGGCCACCACCAGCGACGCCGAGAAGACGACGAGCACGATCGACCAGGTGAGGAGGCCGAGCAGGAAGGGGAGGCGGAAGTAGTGGAAGCCGAGGTCCGATGCCAGGATCGGATCCACGATCCCGGCCTCGGGACCGTGCAGTGCCAGGAGCGCCTGCATCCCGGTACCCGGGGGGAGCGCTGCCGCGAACCAGAAGGCACCGAGGGCGGCGAGCCCCCCTGTGGCCCATCTCAGGTACTGGGTCGGCAGGCGCTCCTGGATCACGAGGTCGCCGAATTTCCGGCGGATCTGGAGGTTCGCGTAGGTGCCCGCTACCGGCCGCAGGTTCAGGACGAGCAGGGCCCCGGTTGCAAGGGCGGTGGCCAGCCGGGCGCCCCATTCCCAGAACGTGCGGGTCCAGAAGACCCGCGACGCCCCCTCGGACTGGTACCAGAGATGGTCCACGTAAAGCGAAACGCCCCACCGCGAGACGAGCAGCACACCCAGCAGTGCAACGAAGCCGAGGATGAGGCTCCGCCCGCGGAGGAGGAGCGCAGGACCGCGGTCAGACATCCACGCCCTGTTCCCGGAGCCAGCCCTCGACCTCGCCGCGGATCTCCCGGAGGCGTGCCTCGGACCTGGCCTCGAAGCGAGCCACGAGGACCGGCTGGGTGTTCGACGCACGGAGGAGACCCCACCCGTCTCCGAACAGAATGCGGGCCCCGTCGACGTCGATGACCTCGTGCGTCGCCGAGAAGTGCCGGACGGCGAGCTCGACGATGCGGACCTTCTCGGATTCGGAGACGTCGATCCGGAGCTCGGGCGTCGACACGTACGGCGGGAGCGCGTCGACCCGGTCCGAGATCGGCGTCTGCCCCTCGTCGATCAGCGCGAGGAGCCGCAGGGCCGCGTAGGGTGCATCGTCGATCCCCAGGTAGTCGTCGGCGAAGCAGATGTGGCCGGAGAGCTCGCCCGCGAGCGGGGCTCGCGTCTCCCGCATCTTCTCCTTCATCAGGGAATGCCCGGTCTTGCCCATGATCGTCCGTCCCCCTGCAGCCTCGTAGACCTCGGGAAGGACCTGCGAGCACTTCACGTCGAAGATCAGGAGCTGCCCCGGACCCTTGCGGCGCAGGAGGTCGAGCCCGTAGAGCAGGAGAAGGACGTCGCCGCGAACGATGCGCCCCCGGTCGTCGACCACGCCGATCCGGTCCGCATCCCCGTCGAAACCGACCCCCACGTCGGCCCCGTGCTCGAGGACCAGCCGCTGGAGGTCGACGACGTTCTCGTCCACCGTCGGGTCGGGATGGTGGTTCGGGAAGGTGCCGTCGGATTCGCAGTAGAGGGGGATGACCCTGGCGCCCGCGCGTTCGAGGAGCCGCACCGCGACGACGGATCCGGTGCCGTTGCCGCAGTCCACGACGACGCTGACCCGGCCTCCGAAGTCGAACTTTCCGCCGACCTCCTCCACGTACCGATCGAGGAGGGGGGTCGGGACCCGTCCGACCGGACCCTCCCCACCGCCGTCGGCGACCGGGAACCCCGCGGAGATCCGGTGCAGGAGATCCTGGACCCCCGGCCCGAAGACGGACCGGCCGCCACGGGTCATCTTGATCCCGTTCCACTCCGGCGGATTGTGGGACCCGGTGACCTGGAGGGCCCCATCGACCCCGAGCGTCTTTTCGGCCCACCACGTGACCGGCGTCGGCACCACACCCAGGTCGAGAACCTCGATGCCCCCGGCCAGGAGCCCCTCGACCAGGGCGTCGGCGAGCCCCGGAGACGACGGCCGGTTGTCCTGCCCCACCACCGCCCGCGGGGTGCCCTCCCTACCTCCACCGCGCCAGGCGTCGCGGGTCCCGTCGGCCCATGCCCTTCCGACGAGTCGGGCGAGTTCCGGCGTCAGGTCCTCGCCGACGATCCCTCGGATGTCGTATTCCCTGAAGATCTGGCGCGGGAGCTGCATGGGCGTTCTCGTGGAGGAATGAAAGGGGAGACCGGGTGCCTCAGCGGGCCATTCCC
>JBJHBX010000171.1:0-6353 GCA_050485725.1 Gemmatimonadales bacterium
GGAAGATCATTGCCCGCGATCTGGACCCCGGCGCGCCATGGCAGGGAGAAGTGATCGTGACCGGGATGGGGGTTGGAGACCACTACGCCGAACCCGGCTGGGATGACCGATCACTCCTCGTGCGAGGCCCCGGGGCTCTCCCGGTCATCGACGAGGCGAGAGCCGTCCTCGAGGCCCACGGGGTGCCGGTGGAGGCGATCCCCGAGGTGCTCCGCGCCGGCCCCTGGGGCCCGGGGCTCACCGGGACGGCGCTCGCCGACGCCTCCCCTGCCTCCGGGCCTGATGCCCGGGTGCTCCAGCTTCACAACCGCGTCGGGTGGGAGGTCAAGGAGGCTTCCTTCGTCCAGAAGCTCCTGTACGACCTCCTCCCCCCCGGAACGGTGATCTACGTGCCGGACTCCCTCTGGACGAGTCCGGAGTGGATGGCCCAGCTGGTCAGCGCGGCACTCCGTGGATGCGAGGTCATGGTCGTGGCTCCCGCACTCGTCCATGCGCCGCAGCCCGGTTTCCCTTCGATGTCGGAAACCCGGGAGCTCCTGACCGCCCTCCTGGTCGTGGAAGGAACGCTGGACCGGGTGATCCGTCAGGCCGGAGGCCGGATCCGGGTGGGCGTCTACGCGCGTTCGTCCTCGACCCGCGACGGCGCGGGCCGGGTCACGGAGCTCCGCACGGCGCACCACCGCGCCGGGGGAGCCGGGGACTTCCTCGATCTCCCCGTCCATCAGGTTGGCCTCGGCGGTCAGGTGGCCGAGCCCGTGCCGGCCCCGGGTCCGAACCTCGAGCCACGGAACAACCGCCGCCCCCTGCTGCACGGAAAGACGCAGCTCTACGCCTCCCGCGCGTTCCTCGAGCGGCTCGCGGGGGCACCCGGGCTGCCGGCGGTCCTCGAGGCCCTGGAGGCAGGCCGGATCCCGGAGGACGTCGCGGCACGCCAGGTGGCGGCGCTCGCGGCGGAGCTCGGAGATCCGGAGCTCCACCTCCTGGTCGGATCGCTCAACCGGAACGTGCGGAGCATGGCCCTCGACGGAGAGGTGGTGGTCGTGGTCTCGGGGGTCGGGGCCGCGGTGGGCCTTCTCGACTTCGTCCTCCTGGGCGGCGCGGTCCGGTGGCTGGGGGCGCCGGAGGAGCTTGACCCGCTGATCCCCCCGATGCCGGACTGGAAGCGCCTGCTCGGGCGCTGGCTCCTGAGGATCATCTGAGCGCCTCACCGATGCGACTGCGGTCGCGGAGCTCCACCACTACGTCATTGCGGGCGGGCGGCTGCGACGCCTGTCCGAGGCCGGAGCGGTCCCCGCGAAGCGAGCTTGGAGGAGGCTTCAACGACGAAAGGGAGGTCCACCATGCGCCCATCATCAACGCTCCCCGCGGCGATCCTTTCCGCGCTCTCCGTCCTCCTCGCGGCCGGGCTGCCGGGGCCCCTCGGGGGCCAGGCCGGCGGCTCACCGGAGCCCCTTCCGATGATCGTCGTCGAGGAGGGACGGCTCCTGAAGATCGAGCTCGAAGGCGGACAGGTCCTGATGGCGCGCCTTGCGAGCCCCGGCCCCACCTGGCGCATCGGCCTCGCCGACGGGGGGGTTGCCGAGGTTCCGGAGTCCGCGATCCGCAGCGTGGTTCCGGTTCGCGGCACGGTACGGGACGCCCGCTTCTGGCCCGGAGGGCTGGAGGCACCCGGGCTCCTGGGCCCGGCCACCGTCTTCAGGCACGCGTTCCTGCGCCCGCCGGGCGCGGAGGCAGGTGGCGGCGCGATGTCACCGGGCGCGCGGCCCAGGAGCGTCCCCCCCCGGCCGGGTCTCGCGGTCGGTACCGCCGTGGGACTGGGTCCCGGACGCTCCGCGGGGGTGAGCGCGGCCCTCGACCCCGACGGGCGCAACCGGACCGTGCTTCTCGAAGGATCGGCAAGGCTGCTCGAGGCCGGCCCCTGGACCCTCGAGGCGTCGGGTCGGGCGGGCTTCTCCCTCCCGGGAGAGGTGCTTGACGCGGCGGCGCTCGGAACGCTCCGGAGCGATGTCGGCGCCGACACGCAGCTGCACTTCTCCGTGGGCTTTCCGGCCATCGTCGAGGCCGGCGTCGTCCATCGGCCCTTCCGCCGCTGGGCGGCGGTGGCGGAGGCCGCCTTTGCCCCGGGGGGCGCGGTGGGCGTTGCGACCGGCGTGCGCTACATCGGGGATGTTCTCTCGGTGGAAGTCGGCATCGCCTCGACCCATGGTCCCGACCACGCGATCCCCGGCCACTCTGCCGCCGCGCATGCGTCCCGGGCTCGTCCCCGGACCTTCCCCGTCGTCAGGGTCCTGCATCGACGTTGACGCGATCTCCGCCGCCGCGCATCCGTGACCGGAGCGCGGTCCGACCCTCCCCACGCAAACGAGGTGCATCATGGAACGCCCCAACCCGAGCCACCGACCCGGGATCCGGCTCTCTGTCGCGCTCCCGGCCACGATCGCCCTGCTCCTTCTCGCCGCGCCTGCCAGGGAAGTCAGCACGCCCACGCCCGCCCGGTTCGTCATCGAGTTCCCGGCGGTCGACCTTCCCTCCGGCGCCGACCACCACGCCGCCCCGCAGCCCGCACCGGTCCCGGTCGTGGTTCCGGCCGACGGCTGGCTGCGCGGCTTCCGGGTGGAGGTCGTGGACCGCGCAGGCAGGTCAATGCCCCAGCACGTCCTGCACCACGTGCAGCTCTTCGACCCGGCAAAGCGCGACCTCTTCGCACCCTACATGCTGCGCGTGATCGGGGCCGGGGGAGAGACCGGGAGCGCCTCCATTCCCTGGCCCTTCGGCTACCGCATGCAGGCCGGCGACACGCTGCTGGCGGCCGCGATGCTCCACAACCCGACCGCGGAGGGATACCAAGGCGTCACGGTCAGGCTGATCCTCGAGTACGCGGGCCCCTCGCTGGTCCGGCGGCGCAGCATCCACCCGTTCTTCTCGCACGTCACGGATCCCGCCGCATCGAGCTCCTACGACCTTCCGCCCGGGGTCTCGGAGCGGAGCTGGGAGGTGACGCCCGCGATTCCGGGCCGCGTACTTGCCCTCGGGGGACACCTGCACCGCTACGGGGTTGAGCTCAGGTTCGAGGAGGTGGCGTCGGGGCGGCTCCTCTGGTCCGCCGGCGCGCATCGCGACGAGGATGGTCACGTGATCGCCGTGGATCGCGGCACCTTCCTCCTGAGGGGTGGCATCCGACTGGAGCCCGGGCGCAGCTACCGGGTCACGGCCGTCTACGACAACCCGACCGGTGACACGATCCGGGGCGAGGGGATGGGGACGGTGGGCGGCGTGCTCCTGGCCGCACGGGGCTTCGCGTGGCCGGTGGCGGACCCCACGGACCCCCTGTACGCCGCCGATCTGGCAAGCCACCTCTCGCCGGAGCATGGGGGCGGCACCGGTGCTCTGGACGCCGGGGGCGGGGGGCACCATCATCACCACGACCCCTGAAGGCCCCCCGTGCCACGCATGCCGAGGTTTCCCGCTCGATGAAGAACGTCTTCGACCCCGAGGTCACCGCAGGGCTGATCCGACGCATCCGTGCCCTGACCCCCGAGACGCGACCGGCCTGGGGGAAGATGAACGTGGCCCAGATGCTTGCGCACTGCTCCGTACCCTACGAAATGGTCTTCGAGGACCGCCACCCTCGGCCCGGGGCGCTGATGCGCTTCTTCCTCAGGACCTTCGTCAAGCGAGGGGTCGTGAACGAGCGTCCGTACCCCCGGAACGCACCGACTGCACCGGCCTTCCGGGTGTCGAGCGACCGGGACTTCGAGGAGGAGCGCGAGCGCCTCATCGCCTACCTCGAGCGGACCTGCGACCTGGGCGGAGCGCACTTCGACGGGCTCCCCTCGCTCTCGTTCGGGCCGCTGACCCGCCAGGAGTGGAACAACCTCTTCTACAAGCACCTGGACCACCACCTGACGCAGTTCGGGGTCTAGGGGGAACGCGCGGGAAGGCCGGGGGTGAGGAAAGGGCGGCGGCTCGCAGCCCCGCGACCGCCGCCGTTGCCGAACGCACTTCCCTCCCCCCCCGACCCCTGCGCCATGCCACGGAAGAAGCAGTACTGGCTCGTGAAGAGCGAAGCCGACGTCTATTCCATCGATGATCTCGAGGCCGACGGCACGACACCCTGGGACGGCATCCGGAACTACGAGGCGCGCAACATCATGCGCGACCGGATGCGTCCCGGTGACCTCGTCCTCTACTACCATTCGAACGCCCGCCCGCCAGGGGTGGCCGGGATCGCGAAGGTGGCCTCGAAGCCCTATCCGGACGCGCTCCAGTTCGATCCCGCCTCGACGTACCATGACCCGGACGCCTCCCGCGACGAACCGCGGTGGATCCTGGTGGATGTGGGGTTCGTCGAGAAATTCCCGCGCCTTGTTCCCCTGGACGAGATCCGGGAGCACCCGGCGCTCCAGGAGATGACCCTTCTCAGGCGCATGCGCCTCTCGGTTCAGCCGGTCGAGCCCGACGCGTTCGAGATCATCAGCGAGCTGGGGCGGGAGGGGGGCTGACCCGGATCCACGTCACTCGAGGGGTCCGCCGCCTCCCCGCCGCCACGGGTCCGGCGCCGTTCCCCGGCGCGGGCCCGCCCGGTATCGAGGCCGGCCAGGTAGGACGCGATCGGCGTCGTGTGTGCCCGTTCTCCGGGATGCAACCGGAACCAGCGCGTGACCAGGAAGCACTCTTCCCGGGCCCCGGCCCCGAGGAGGGCCGAAGGCCGGACGGGGGTGTCGAGGGCGTCGGCGAGCCGGCGGGCGGCCCGGGCCCGGCCCTCCGGCTCTCCCGCAGGCGGGGGATCGAAGCTCAGGAGGATGCGCCCCTCCCGGAGCAGGTGATGACTGGCGGCATCGGCGGGACCCTCCGGCGGCGGGTGGTAGACGAAGGTGAGCGACTCGAGCTCCCGGGCCGTCTCGACGAGCGACCGGCGGAGCGCCTGGAGGCGGTCGATCCGGTCGCGGAGTGCGGCGGCGGTCTCGTAGGCGCGCGATCCGGCGGCGGCCTCCATCCTGGCCACCAGTCGTTCGACCGGTTCATCCCCGGTTCCGTCGAGGAAGGCGACCGCCTCGCGGACCCGCTCCCCGTAGGCCTCCTCGGTGCAGCCGGCGGCGCAGGGTGCGGGGCAGCTTCCCAGCTCTGCCCGCGGACAGCCCGGCACCCGGTCAGGCGGGAGCAGTGCCCCGAGCAGGTCACCCTGGTCCGCGAAGTGGATCGGGGTCCCTCCCGGGCAGTCCCGGAGTCCGGTAACCGACGCCAGTTCCCGCAGCGTGCGGGGAAGGCTCCGCTGCGCGGGGAAGGGCCCGAAGAGGCGCTCGTTCCGGCCTGCGCCGCGACGCGTGGAGCCGGCGCCGGGCTCGAGGGTGGCCACCAGGCGTGGGGCCGGCTCCGCCGTGAGGCGGATCCAGGCGAATCGTCGATCTCTCCGGTGCACGACGTTGAACCGGGGGCGTCGCCCCCTGATCGTGCGGAACTCGAGGAGCAATGCCTCGAACTCGTTCGCCACGTACTCCCACTCGACGCGGCGGGCGACCCGCAGGAGCTCGAGCCCCTTTCCCTCGCGGCTCCGAAGCCAGGAGAGGAGTCGCGCCCGTACCCGAATGGATTTCCCGACATAGAGCAGCTCGCCGCGGGGTCCCAGGAAACGATAGACGCCCGGTCGGTTCTCGGCGTCGCTGCGAACCCGATCGAGGAGGGCGGGCAGCGAGGGGAGCCGGGGGGGGGATTCCGGGGAGGTGGTCATGGGTCTGGAGTCGAGGGCCCGGGTGTCGAGGCAGGCAGGCAGATCTTCGTCTTTTCTTCGGTTTGCGGCAATCTGCGTGGGCAGGTCGGTCCACGCAAGCGCGGGAGGCCTCCGGGCACATTGCTGCGCCCCTGCATGCGGGATAGACTCGCTCCATGACGAGAGCGACCCCTGCACCCCGAATCGTTCGTGACCCGCTCTGGAACACGATCCGCCTCGACCCGGTAGCGGTGCGCCTCGTGGACACCTCCGCCTACCAGCGGCTTCGGTACATCCGGCAGCTCGGTTTCGCGCACCTGGTCTACCCGGGGGCGACGCACACCCGTTTCGACCATGCCCTCGGCGTCTACCACCTGGCGGTGACCGCGCTGCGGCTCCTGCGGGAGTCGGGTCCCCTTCCCCCGGAAGCCGAGGCCGGCGCGGACCGGATCCCCTACGCCGCGCTCCTGCACGACATCGGGCACTACGCCTTCTCCCACGCCTTGGAGGAGCTCGAGTCGGACCGGCTTCCCGGGGACCACGAAGCAGTGAGTCTTCGCTTCTTCCAGTCGCCGGAACTCGCGGCCGCGCTCGCCGCCCTGGGACCCGGTGCGCCGGAAGAGATCCACGCCCTGATCCGGGGCGA
>JBJHBX010000172.1:0-6352 GCA_050485725.1 Gemmatimonadales bacterium
TTACTACCCGGCGAGGAGCCTTGTCAAGCAAGCCCCGGTGCCGAATTCACGCACCCGGCGGGGGTTCAGAAGCCGGCCGCGGTGGCGTCCACCCAGTTGCGCCGGGAGAGGGGTCGGAGGGGGAGGTTCGCACGCGCCCCCTCGAGGGCGAGCTGCACCGAACAGGACGAGTAGCGGATCAGCGAGTTTCCCGTCAGCGACTGGGCGTCGAGCTCCGAGTTGCGGGCGACGACCGCCCCCAGGACCTGGGGGTCACCCCCACCTCCACCGGAGGTCCGGATCGTTCCCTTGACGAGGATCAGCCCGGCCCAGTTGAAGGCGCCCCTGAGCCAGAGATCGCCGTCGACCAGGAGGGTACCCTGCCCGCTGCTGCCCGCCTGGATCTCGAAGGACCCACCGGTGAGGTGAATGATCGGGCGGTACGAGGAACAGGCGTGGGTCACGTTCTCGAGCGCCCCCCAGTTCAGGTGATCGGAGTAATCGCACGCGGTGCCGTCGAGAGAGGGGCCCGGGTTCAGGTTTCCGTTCGCGACCTGCTTGTACCCGCTCACGTTGCCGCGGGCGATCCGCACCTGGGCCATCGCGACGAGCACGTTCCAGCTGTCGTCCTCGAAGACGGCCATCGAGTTCTGCACGAGCTGGTCATTCTTCTGCACGTGGGGCGCCGTGCCCGCCACCTCGATGTTGTTCCCGAGCTGGTCCGCGGTGCGAACGGGCTGGCCGTTGTTCCGGACCGCCGAGCCGCCGTCGTTGAGCACGACCCCGGGCTTCGAGCCCGCGGGGTCCGCGGGGCCGCACATTGCGTGCGAGGACCAGTTGGTCGGACCGTTCGAGTTGTTCCCGTCGATCTGGGCGTTTCCCCCGACCTGGAGGGTTCCCTGCGTCGTCAGGGCACCGGGAGGGTTCGCGATGTTCAGCGGCGGAACCCGGAGCATCTGGAAGAGGGTGCGGCTGGCCCCGGAAAGACGGCCCGCCTGCGTGATCCGACCCGTGCTCTCGGCCATGTAGAGGGTGCTGTCGACGCGGGTGACCCGCACCGCCCACTCCCCTTCGCCCTGCGCCACGGCAGGAAGGGCCACGACCTGGCCCACGTCGAGGCCGCCGACGTCGGAGGGGCGCCAGATCGCTGCGGTCTCGTTCAGCCCCGACTCCGCGAGGAGCCGGGCCGCCGTGGTGCGCTCGACCGACTGGCCGATCCGGGACTCCTGCCCGGACATGTAGAAGCCGGCGGTGACCAGGAGGGCGACCACCACCAGCGCGAAGATCGCCGATGGGAGCGCGAAGCCTCGGCGGCCGCGTCGGTTCGGAAGGGTGGAAGGGCTGTTCATCGTATGCACTCCTCTTGCGAGGGAGAAATCAGTTTCGGGTGTTCACGACCACGGTGAGCGAGTCCGCCACCGGGCGGCCTGCCTGGTCCCGGATGTCGGACGCCGAACGGAGCGTAAGCACGATGGAGCGGACGGCGCCGGGGGTCGCCGTCACGTTCCCGTCGCCGTCCAGGTAGACCAGCTCGAGGCCGGCACCGCCGGGAGCCAGGGGGCCGACGATGGCCTCGAGGGCACCGGCGGAGCCTCCCCTCCCCAGGTAGGGCTCGCCGCCAAGTGTCGTCACGCCGTAGCGAACGACCTGGAAGGCGCGGATCGGGGCTCCGATCCGGACGCCGGACACGGCTGCGGAGGGCTCCAGGTTGCTGAACTGGAGCTCGATCTCGGGGCGCCCCGCGACGCCGCAGAGCGTGCCCGACGGTGCATTGTTGACCGAGCTCGTCGTGCCCAGCAGCCAGACGTCGTCGGAAGAGAGCTCCGGATCGCCATCGGAGAAGACGAAGGTCGAGTCCCCGCTCGCGAAGGCACCGGCTCCGGGCCAGGCGCGCGCCGTCAGCACGCCCGAGGCCACGCCCACGTTGCAGGCCACGGCGAAGGCCCGACCGGCACGGAAGGTCACCTCGTCGGCACCCATCGCGATCAGGTCACCGCCCGCGATGCTCATTTCCCGGAGCTCGGTGGCCATGATCTCGGCTCCGGCGCGGATCGTCTGCTGTCCGATGATCTTCTCGCTCTGGACCGCGTAGATCCGCTGGTTCGAGACCAGCACGGCGAAGATCGACGCCATGACGACACCGGCCACCACCACGGCCACGAGGAGCTCGACCAGGGTGAGACCCCGGTTGCCTCGAAAGGTCGTCATGGCCGGACCAGCCTGTAGGTCAGGGTGTCGGTCACGCTCACCGAGAGTCCCTGCAGCCCCCCGCCCCCGGGGGTGCGTCCGGGCCCCTCGACGACGATCTGCATCAGCCGCCAGTTGGTGTCACCCGAGAGCTGGCTCCAGGAAATGGCGTACTCGCCCACCTGGCGGGTGTCGGCGGCGACGTCGTCGAAGGGAACGGCCCGGAGCGACTCGATGGCGCTCTGGAGCGCCGCCGCCCGGTTCGTGTCGATCCGCGCCACCTCGGTGCTCCGGAGCACGAAGCCGGTGCCGGCGGCGAGCCCCAGGAGTCCCACGGTGAGGACCAGCATGGCCACGATCACCTCGATCAGCGTGAGCCCCCGGCGGGCGCTGCGCCGCAGGGGGAGGGAGTGGGGCGTCGTCATCAGATCGCCCTCGCCTGTCCGAGGACCAGGAGCTGCACATCGGCCGTCCGGTTCCCCCGGGTGAAGCGCACCACCGTGACCTGGCTGATCGTTCCGCAGCCGGGGTCCGCCACCCCCCTCGGGGTGAAGCAGACGATCGCCGGGTTCGCCGTCGAGCCCGAGTTGAGCGAGACGTTCACGTTGAATTCCCCTGCCAGGTCGAGTCGGTTCACGATTTCCAGGTTTCCGTCGGCGTCCGGCGCCTCGACGCGGAGCTCGTGGGTCGTCGCGTCGATGACGAGGCGGGCCGGCCCCCCGCGCTCGACGGCGAAGGCCCGCGTCTGGGCGTGCATGCTGAGGAAGTTGCTCTGTGCCGACCGCGCGCCCATCCGCCCCTGCACCGTCGAGAACGAGAGGACCGCCAGCACCGCGAGCACCCCCGTGATCGTGATGACGACCACGAGCTCGAGGAGGGTGAATCCGGCCCGGCGACCTCGCCGGGAGGGAAGGGGGTACATCCGCGCTTGACTCCGTTGCCTGGGGACACGGTTTTCCGGCTTCAAGGGGGAGCCAGTTCCGTGCCATTCGCCGACCCTTGAAACTCGCGGTTTCGGATGTGTCAGGGCAACGAATTCGGAAGAAAGTTCCGATCCGGCGACCCGCACCGTCGGCGACGCGGAGAAATGTTCGGATCGGGTGATCAGAACCGCCCGAGCCGCCCCAGGAAATGCACCAGAACGGGGCACTCCGGGAGTGCACCCAGCGCCGCCTCGACCCGCTCCGGTTCCGGGACCCGGCTTGCGGAACCGCCGGCGTCGAAGCCGACCGCGCGCACCCCGCCGACCACCTCCACACCGGGGGCCAGTCGAAGCCGGCCGGCAGCGATCACCGCCCCCTCGACGGTGCCGGCGCCGAGCAGCTCCAGGTCACCCTCGGCCACGACCAGGAAGGTCCCCGACCCGCCGGCCACGACCCGCAGGGGACCTCCTGCGGCGGAGACGCCCGCGGGAAGAGGCAGCTGCGGAAGCCCGAGTCGGTCCACGAGGCGAGCGAGGCCTGCGGGGTCGAGGGGGCCCAGGACCGGCGGCGCCGCGGGGGGCAGCTCCGGATCCCAGCCGTAGGCGGCTTCGCGGGCGGCATCGAGACACCACCCGAGCCGGTGCATCGAGAGCGGACCGACCCCGGCGCCCCCGACCGCGGAGCTGGGTGCCGCGACCCGAAACCCGAATCCCAGTTCCGCGAGGACCGAGTCCGCCGGGCCGACGCCGGTGGCGCCCCCGATCCACCCCCGGTCCAGCTCGGCCGATCGCTCCTCGGCCGCGGCCAGCGCCAGCGCGGCGAGCGCGAGGAGGGTCAGCATCAGTGAAGCGAGGATCACGGTCAGGAGGATGAACCCCCTTCGGCCCTTTCGAACCCCGGGGCCGCTCACCGGGGCGCCACCGTCGGATCTCCGGTGACGACCCACCGGTCGGGCCCCGGGGCGGAGACCCCCGGGCGCAGGCGCAGGTGGAGCTCGACCTCGATCCCGCCACCCGGGCGAAGATGGAAGCGGCTTTCCGGGGCGACGATCCCGGGCGTGAGCGGCTGTCGTCCGGCCGACCCCCGCCGGTAGCGGAAGGCACCGTCCTCGAGGGAATAGCGCCCCGACTCGAAGAAGCGGGCGACGAGGGGCGGGGGGTCTCCCGCGCCGGGCGACCACCCCTGGTGCGGCGGAGTCGGTCCCGGGGCACCGGACACCTCCCAGTCGGCAACCCGCTCGCCGACTCCCGCGGAACAGGGCGCCGCCGAGATCGCGGGCGGCGCCGGCCCGACACGGGCAAGCCTCGCCGTGCGCCACGCCCCGTCCGCCCCGAGGACGAGTAGTGAGTCGCGGTCGGGGTCCGGGGCTCGGTCGCCGGTCCAGGCGACCCGCCAGCTCCCGGTGTCGGCACCGGGCCCGCAGACCCGGGCGTAGCCACGGAAGGCGCGGAGGGCGACCGCCCGGTCCCCGTCGAGCCCCCAGTCGCGCCCGAAGACCCCGACCCCGAGTTCCTCCTGGAGCAGGGCCCCGACGGTGCGTCGGGCCTCGGCCACCTCGGCCCGCTCGACGAGTCCCGTGACGGCGCGCATCGACCCCGAGAGCAGGGTCGCGACCACCGATCCCAGGAAGCCCACGAGGAAGAGGGCCACGGCCAGCTCGGCGAGCGAATGTCCGCTGCGCATCACGGTGGAAACCCGGTCGCCGCGGGCGGCCGCGGCACGGCCCACGCCGCCCCACGGGGGTGCAGGAACCGCGCTTCCCC
The DNA here is from genome assembly GCA_050485725.1 of Gemmatimonadales bacterium. GTDB lineage: Bacteria > Gemmatimonadota > Gemmatimonadetes > Longimicrobiales > Gaopeijiaceae > SKNW01. The sequence continues at coordinate 4,853 of JBJHBX010000172.1, forward strand.
GCCCGGGAAAGCGCCGGCTCCCTGGCCGGGTGACCACGCGAGCTCGCCGGGACCCACGGCGAGCACGAGGCTGTCGGGGTGTGGGTCTTCGAGCCAGCCCCCGGCCACCGGGACCGCCCGCGCCCTTGCCTCGGCCACTTCGAACCTCGACAGGGCATGGGCCACGAGCGCCACGCTCGCGAGCCCGGTGACCCCCAGCAGGAAGAGCCCGAAGATCGCCTCCAGCAGGAGGCTCCCGCGTCGGTGCTCCCTCCCCTCGCGTCGCATCACGCCTCCCTCCGGACCCGGCCGTAGGCGGAGACGACGAGGACGCGGACGACGCCTCCGCGCTCGAATTCCAGGGTCAGCGAGGCGGCCCGCCCGAGCCCGGTGGGCCCGTACACGAGCTCCGCCCCGGTCCGAGCCCCCCGGGGCGACACCACCACCCCGTGCTCCGACGGGTCGTAGCGCCGGAGCACCGAGTCTCCGCGAATGCGGAGCTCCACCGGGTCCCCCTCCCCGACCAGGACCCGGGCGCCCCCGTGGACCCGCGCCGCCGTGCGGGCCTCGCGGAGGATCGCCGCCACCTCCTCCCGGGCCGCATGGACGGCCAGCCGGTCGACCTGTGCGCGGGCGCTCCCCACCCCCACCAGGGCGAGGATGCCCAGGATCGCCGTCACCACGGCCAGCTCGAGAAGGGTGTGCCCGCGTGTCATGGCGGGAGGATCGCGGATCGCGAGGGGCGATGCGATGGCTCCGGGGGACCTTCGATGCCCGCCGCGCGAGCTCCGGGCGAGGGGGACCGTTACGGGATTTCCGGGGCGTCCTCCGGCGCGCCATCGGTGGCCGTCCCGGCGTCGGCGCCGGAGGCGTCGTCGCGGTCGTCGTCGAGCCCGTACTCCCGGATCTTGTAGCGGAGCGCGCGATCCGACAGCTCGAGGAGCTCCGCGGCGCGACCCCGGTGCCCCCCGGTACGTACCAGCGCCTTCTCGATCAGCTCCCGCTCGAGGTCGGCGCCCCTGCGCTTCACCGACAGGTCCTCCTCCTCGCCCGGTTCGCCCGGCTCGACATCCGGTTCGAGCATCACCACCTGGCTCCCCCCGGCCTCGGCGATGGCGTCGGGAAGAAGCTCCACCCCGATCATGCCTCCATCGGAGAGGATCAGCGCCCGCTCCAGCACGTTCTCGAGCTCGCGGACGTTCCCCGGCCACCCGTGGCCGAGGAGCGCCGCGCGGGCCTCGGGAGCCAGGCTGGACCCCGTGATCCCGAGGCGCCGCCCGTGCCGTGCCAGCAGGTGGTCCACCAGGAGCGCCAGGTCCTCCGGCCGCTCGGCGAGCGCGGGCACGCGGAGCGTCACCACGGCGAGCCGGTAGAAGAGATCCTCCCGGAACCGTCCTTCCCGCACCTCGGCCTGCAGGTCGCGGTTCGTCGCCGCCACGACCCGCACGTCGACGGGGATCTCCCGCCCCGATCCCAGGCGCCGGACCACCCCCTCCTGGAGCGCTCGCAGGAGCTTGACCT
>JBJHBX010000173.1:0-6317 GCA_050485725.1 Gemmatimonadales bacterium
ACGCACCCTCGGGGCCGTGGCCACGCTCCCCGAAATGGCCCTGGTGCGCCACTTCGGACCGGCGGGTCGCGAGATCCGGGCGCTGGCCCGGGGAGAACGGATCGACCCGGTCCGGCCGCTGCATCGACCCCGCCCCATCCGGGCAAGCATGGAGTTCCCGGCTCCTGTGGGAGAGCGGGCCACCCTCCACCGCGGCGTGGACCGCCTTCTCGATCGCCTCCTGGCCCGGGCCGAACGGAAGGACCGGGCGATCCGGTGCCTGCGCGCCGGAGGCCACGTGGAAGGCGGCGGCTCCTGGCAGGTGGAGGCGACGCTCCGGGAACCCGCGGCCCGCCGGGAGCCGATGGCCTTTTCCCTTCGTTCGCGGATCGCGCTCCGACCTCCTCCACGCGCCCTCGAATCCCTCTTCGTGGAGGCGCTGGACTTCGGACCACCGGTGACCCAGGCCTCGCTCTTCGACCGTAGCGAGACCGGGGCTCGAACCCGGACCACGGAGTATGGAGCAGGGGCTCCGGACGGCCTTCCCCCTTCCCTTCCCCCGGCTCTCCGCGACGCAGTGCGTGAACTCCAGCTCCGGATCGGAGCCTCGCCCCTGTACCGCGTGGTCGAGGTGGATCCGTGGTCCCGGATCCCCGAACGGCGTTACGCCCTTCTCCCGGTGGAGGCCTAGCCTCGCCATGTCGGGGGTCACCTCGCGCCCGGGGGTCCCGCATCGGCGTCGGGAAGGGAAGCCGGGACCGGGTTCCGCCCGACTCCGGCCGGTGGACCTTCCCAGGCCCGTGCGTGTCCGGGTCGACGGATCGGGACGGCCGGTGGCCGTACATGGACGGCGGGGCCCGGTGCGAATCGAGGCGATTCGCGAGGCCTGGCGCATCGACGACGAATGGTGGCGCACCCCCATTTCCCGTGACTACTTCCAGGTCGTTCTGGAGGGAGGGCGCCCCCTCCTTCTCTTCCACGACCGGGTGGAGGACCGGTGGTATTTCCAGTAGGGTCGGCGCCTTCCGGTGGACCCGCTGCCCGGGGCGCGGGTAGCCTTCCCCGCCCTGCCGGCCGTCACGAGGACCGCCGAATCGCTCCGCACTCCGGAAACGCCCATGACCATGGATCTCCTCTCCCGGCACTGCACCCACCTTCCCGAGGGAACCCCCCCCCTGGCCGGCGAGGCGCTGGACGCCTACCGGGAGGCCGTCGACCCCCGGTGGCGCGTCGCCGACGACCACCACCTCGAAGCCGAGTTCACCTTCCCCGACTTCGCTGCCGCCCTCGCCTTCACGAACGAGGTCGGGGCGCTGGCCGAGGCCGAGGACCATCACCCCGAGATCACCCTGACCTGGGGAAAGGTCACGGTCCGCGTCTGGACCCACACCGTGGGCGGCGTGAGCCCGAACGACTTCATCCTCGCCGCCCGGATCGACACCCTGGTCGCCGCGACGGACGATGCCTGAACCCGGGGGCCGGATCCTCGAGCTGGGGATTCTCTCGGATACCCACGGCCTTCTCCGGCCCCAGGTCTTCGATGCCTTCGAGGGCGTCGACCACATCCTGCACGCGGGAGACGTGGGAACCCCAGACATCCTGACGGCACTCGAGGCGCTGGCCCCGGTGACGGCGGTCTTCGGCAACACCGACGGCTTCGAGATCCGGCACCGCATTCCCGAGACCGCTCGTGTCCGCCTCGGCGACCTCGAGGTGGTCGTGACCCACGGCCACCGGTTCGGTCGGGCACCGACCCCGGAGCTCCTGGGGGCCGCCTTTCCCGACGCGGGGCTCGTGGTGTTCGGACACACCCACAGGCCCCTGATGGAGCGGGTCGGGAGCGCCTGGTTCGTGAATCCCGGCAGCTGCGGGCCCCGCCGATTCGATCTGCCGGTGGGACTCGTGCGGGGCCGCATCGACGGAGGGCGCTTCCATGGAGACTGGCAGTCGATCGCCTGAGCGGCCCCTCGGGAACGCCGCCGTTCATCTCCCCGGTTCCGCGTCGTTACATGTCCGTTTCAACGGACGCTTGAGTTTGTAACGGAAGCGGATCTACCTTTCGCGCACCCGGGGAATCCTCCCCGGGCACCGGCGGGGTTTCCTGCTGAATCGTCTGGCGCCGGATCCGGTCTCAAGGAATGAAGTTCCTCCCGAGAGCCCCCTCTCTCTCGCTCTCCGCATGGACCGCACGCCCTCCCGCGGTCCCCGGCCGAAGTCCGCTCCCGATGCAGCCCCCCCTCATCGCAACGCTTCGTTGACTCAGGAGAGTTCAATGCGACGAATTCTATCGGTCCTCGCGCTCGTGGCCGCGACCGCGGCGCTGGGCGCACCGAACCTCTCGGCCCAGGGGGTGACCACCTCCTCGGTGACCGGGATCGTGACCTCGACGGCGGGCACGCCGATCTCCGGCGCGAGCATCCTTGCCGTGCACGAGCCCTCGGGCACCCGCTACCAGGGAATCACCCGCGGCGACGGACGCTTCATCATCCCGGGGATGCGGGTCGGTGGTCCCTACACGATCACCGTCTCGTCGATCGGCTACGCGACGCAGGCCAGGGAGCAGGTCATCCTGAACCTCGGCGTGGCCACCGACGTCAACTTCCAGCTCACCGAGCAGGCCCTCGCGCTCGAGGGGATCACGGTGATCTCGGAGGTCGACGCGATCATCAGCTCGGAGCGGACCGGTGCGGGAACGGCCATCAACCGCCAGGCGATCGAGGTCATTCCGACGATTTCGGGCCGGATCGAGGACTTCATTCGCCTGACACCGCAGGCCAGCGGCTTCTCCTTCGCAGGCGCGGACGCCCGACTGAACAACGTCACGGTGGACGGCTCCTACTTCAACAACTCGTTCGGGCTGGGCGCGAGCGCCGAGCCCGGCGGACGGACCGGGGTCGCGCCGATCTCGCTGGATGCGATCGAACAGGTCCAGGTGAACATCGCCCCCTACGACGTGCGCCAGGGGAACTTCGTCGGGGCCGGCGTGAACACCGTGACCCGCTCCGGCGGAAACGACTTCAGGGGTTCGCTTCGCACCCTGTACCGGACGGAGAGCTTCGTGGGTGACGATGCGGGCGGCGCCGAGGTTAACCCCGGCACCTTCAATTTCCGGGACATCGGAGGCTGGCTCTCCGGCCCCATCATCCAGGACCGTCTCTTCTTCTTCGTGAACTACGAGAACGCGTCGCTGACCGAGCCGGGCACGACCTTCCGCGCGAATCGCGGTGGCGAGCCCATCGAGGGATCGGTGACCCGGGTGCTCGCCTCGGACCTCGACCAGCTCTCGAGCTTCCTGCAGCAGAACTTCGGATACGAGACCGGTCCCTACCAGGACTACGACCACGAGACCCCCGCCACCCGCTTCCTGGCCAAGCTGGACTACAACCTCGACGACCGGAACAAGCTGTCGCTCCGCTACAGCCACCTGGACTCCTTCACCGACGTGCTTCTCTCGAACTCGTCGTCGCTGGGGCTGGGCAACCGGCGCACGAACCTGGACGGGCTGAACTTCCGGAACTCGAACTACCAGATCCTCGAGAACATCCGTTCGGTGGTGGGCGAGTGGAACTCGATCATCGGCGCGAACATGTCGAACAACCTGATCGTCGGGTACACCTCGCACGACGAGAGCCGTGACGTTCGCGGGGGTGACTTCTTCCCGATGGTGGACATCCAGGAGGCCGGCTCCATCTACACCACCTTCGGTTTCGAGCCCTTCACACCGAACAACGAGCTCCGCTACTCGTCGTTCCAGCTCCAGAACAACTTCTCGCGCTTCGGGGACCGGCACTCCCAGACCTTCGGCATCAGCATGGAGCGCTACGAGTCCGAGAACGTCTTCTTCCCGGGTTCGCAGAGCGTGTACAGCTACAACTCGCTCCAGGACTTCTACACCGACGCCCAGGACTACCTGGCGAACCCGAACCGGACCACCTCTCCGGTGCAGCTTGCCCGCTTCCAGGTCCGGTGGTCGAACATTCCGGGCCAGGAGAAGCCCATCCAGCCCCTCGAGGTGTTCTACGCCGGGATCTACGGGCAGAACGAGTGGCGGGCGACGCCGGACCTGCGGATTACCGCCGGCCTCCGGATCGATGCCCCCTTCTTCGGCGACACCGGCTTCGAGAACCGGCAGGTGGACGGCTTCTCCTTCCGCGACGAGAACGGGCAGACGGTCCGGTATTCAACCTCGAAGATGCCGGACGCGAACCTCCTCTTCTCGCCCCGCCTGGGCTTCAACTGGAACGTGGCCGGCGAGAGCGTTACCCAGGTGCGCGGCGGAACCGGGATCTTCACCGGGCGCCCCGCCTACGTCTGGATCTCGAACCAGATCGGCGAGAACGGCGTGCTCACGGGCTTCGAGCAGATCAACAACACGACGGCGCGCCCCTTCAACCCGAACCCGGACCACTACAAGCCGTCCACCGTGACCGGTGATCCGGCCGCCTCGTACGGGCTGGCCTTCACCGACCCGTCGTTCCGCTTCCCGCAGATCTGGCGGACGAATGTCGGCATCGACCAGCGCCTCCCCGGGGGTGTCATCGGAACCGCGGAGTTCCTCTACGCCCGCGACGTGAACGGCGTCTACTACATCAACGCCAACCTGGCGCCCGCGAACAACCAGTTCTCCGGAGCGGACACCCGTCCCCGGTGGACCGCCGGGAACCGGATCAACAGCAATGTCACGAGCGCCGTGGTACTCAAGAACCAGAACGACGGCTACGCGTGGAACGCGTCGTTCTCGCTCGAGAGGCCCTTCGCCTCGGGCCTCTTCCTGAAGGGTGCCTACAGCTACGGCGTCGCCAAGAACACGGTGGACCCGGGCTCCATCGCCTTCGGGTCCTGGAACAACAACCCCCACACCGGCGACCCGAACAATCCGGACGTGGCCTACTCGGTCACCTCGCCGGGACACCGCTTCTTCGCGGTGGCTTCGTACCGCCGGGATCTGCTTCCCATCGGCGCCACGACCCTGACGGTCTTCACCGAGGGGCGCACCCCCTTCCGCGGGAGCTACGTATTCGGCGGCGACATCAACGGAGACGGCGGAACGTCGAACGACCTGATCTACATTCACCGCGACATCTCCGAAATGAACTTCCAGGAGTACGCGGCCGGTGGTCGCACCTTCACGGCGCAGGAGCAGGCGCAGGCCTGGGATCGCTACATCGAGCAGGATCCCTACCTGAGCCAGAACCGTGGGCAGTACGCCGAGCGGAACGGGATCCAGCTCCCGGTCCGGTGGCTCACCGATGTGAGCATCCAGCAGGAGATCTCCCGGAACATCGGCGGGCACGCCAACCGTCTTTCGGTCCGGGCCGACATCCTGAACTTCATGAACCTGCTGAACTCGGACTGGGGGGTCGGAAAGACCTTCGTGAACACCCAGCCCCTCATCGTGCCGACGGCCGCCCAGGGTGGTCCTGCCGACAGCCAGGGCCGGGCACAGTACCGCCTTCGGAACATCGGTGGTGAGCTGATGTCCGAGTCGTTCCGCCCCACCGCCGGCATCGGTGACGTGTGGCGGATCCAGCTGGGCCTCCGCTACGCCTTCAACTGAGGCGAGGGCCTGCACGCACCGGTCCGGGCGACCGGGTGTGAAGGCCGGGTGAAGGAGACGAGGGCCCGGGGGAGCGATCCCCCGGGCCCTTCGTCGTTCCCGGCAGCCGGATGTGCGGGGGCCGCACGGCGCGGGCGCGATCCGGGACCCCGGGGGCCCGGACGGGTCAGTCGGCCACCCAGACCGTCTTCACGTTGACGAACTCGCGAATCCCGAAGGCGCCGAGCTCCCGCCCGTAGCCGCTCTCCCGGAGACCACCGAAGGGGAGGGCGGGATGCGAGCGCACGTGGTCGTTCACGAAGGCGAGCCCCACATCGAGCTCGTCGGCCGCGATCCGCTCCGCGCGGGCCTCGTCGCGCGAGAACACCGCGCCCCCCAGGCCGAAGACCGAGTCGTTCGCGACCCGGACCGCCTCGGCCTCGTCGGCCACCGGGATCACCGCGGCCACCGGCCCGAAGAGCTCCTCGTCGTAGGCGGGCTGACCCGGCGCCACGTCGGTGAGCACCGTGGGAGGGTAGTACCACCCCTCGCGGGCCGGCACCTCGCCCCCGAGGAGGATCCGGGCGCCTCCTTCCACCGACTTCCTGACCTGCCCGTGGAGCTCGTCCCGGAGGTCCTCACGGGCCTGCGGTCCGACCTCGACCCCCTCTTCGTCGGGGGCACCCATCTTCGCCTCGGTCATCCGGGCCACCAGGGCCTCCTCGAAGGGGGCCCGCACCGCCTCGACCACCACGAACCGCTTGGCCGCCACGCACGACTGCCCCGAGTTCACGAGGCGCGC
>JBJHBX010000174.1:0-6293 GCA_050485725.1 Gemmatimonadales bacterium
TCGTGCTTGTTCTCGTTCTCGGAGGCCATGAAGTAGGGGTTTCCGAAGTAGTTGTGATTCCAGTTGAACACACCGCCGTCCGGGAGGCGGTAGTCCCTTAGTGCCCGCGTGTCGACCTGCCGGCCGAACCAGATGAACTGCTGCATCGGGTTCGTGCCCAGGTAGCCGACGCCGGGCTGGTTCCGGCCGTCGCGGCGGATGTACTGGACCGAACCGTTCACCGAGAGCTGGTCCATCAGCGAAGCCCCCCCGCTCAGCGCCGTGGTGAGCTGGCCCAGTCGCATCTCGGGGTACATTCCGTCCATGTCCATGTTCGTCACCGAGAGCCGCACGTTGGCGTTCTCGGTGGCTGCGGCGAAGGCGACGTTCGTCGTCAGGGTCCGGCCCGTCTCGAAGAAGTCGCTGACGTTGTTCGGACGGGGGAGCCACGGGGTCGGCTGGCAGTTCCCCTGGGCGTCACGCGGCGAGTCGAACTGGCAGATGAGGCGTCCGTCCATGCGGGGACCCCAGCTCTCGTCGACGCCGTCGTAGAGACCGCCTCCGCGGCCGTCCACGTAGGAGAACTCGCCGCGCCGACCCTGGCCGTAGACGTTCTGGTAGTCAGGGAGCCGGAGTGGGGTTTCGAAGCTCACGTTCTGGGATGCCGTGATGAGGCCCCCGGGGCGACCCAGGGCGGAACGACCGCTCTTCGTCGTGATGACGATGGCACCGTTCGCCGCGCGGGAGCCGTAGAGCGCGGCGGCATTCGGCCCCTTCAGGACCGTGATGCTCTCGATGTCGTTGGGGTTCAGATCGGAGGCCGCGTTCCCGTAGTCGACCGCCCCGGCCTGGGTGCCGCCTCCGGCACCGCCGGTGATCCTGGGGCTCGAGTTGTCGATGGGGACACCATCGACGATGAAGAGGGGCTGGTTCTCGCCGGTGAAGGAGTTGGCGCCGCGGATCACCACGCGGGCGGACCCGCCCTGGGTGCCCGTGCTCCGCACCTGCACCCCGGCTGCCCGGCCGGCCAGCGCCGACACGATGTTCGTTTCGCGGGCCTGCTGGAGCTCCTCGGGGCGGATGGACTGTACCGCCGATCCGATGGCCCGCTCCTGCCGGGAGATCCCCAGCGCGGTGACCACGACGCCCTCGAGCGCCACAGCCGATTGCGAGATCGTGACATCGAGGACCGTCGTCTGATCGCGTGTGACCGTGACGGTCCGGTTGACCGTGGTGTAGCCGATCCGCTCCATGCGCACGGTGTGTTCGCCCGCCGGGACGTTGGCGATCCGGTAGCGACCCTGGGCATCGCTCAGCGCCCCCAGGCGCGTACCCGGAATGCTGATCTGCACGCCCCACATGGCCCTGCCCCCGCTGTCCTGCACGGTCCCGGCAAGGGTCCCGGTTTCCTGCGCCCGGGCCTCGGAGGGTGCCCCCATGGCTGCCGCAAGCCCGAGGGCGAGCGCCAGGGTTCCCAAACCCAGTCTGATTCTCATGGTGTGAACTCCGGTGTCGAAGGGTTGGAGCCGCACGAGAAGCCATCGTGCAATCCGCGGGTGCGGCGCGCGGAATGCGCCGCGGGTTGCACACGGAGAGCCAGGGGTGGGCGCCTCCCGGGAAGGATGTGGGAGGGAGGGGTGGGTCTACCGGGGGAGGCCCCGGGCGCCCCTCGCGGGGCCCGTGATGGACCTCGGTTCGGCACCTGCGGCTCGATCCTCGTGGCGGACGCCTTCGAGGGCGGGTCGAGAAGTGTCGGACGGCTCCCTGGGGGGACGGACCCCTTCCCAGAGCGATGGTGGTCGCGGGGAGGACCCGCGCGTGCGAGGAGAGATACGCACGGGCAGAATCTGGAGCGGAGACCGTCCCAAAATCAAGCTTCTTGGAACGACGGTCCTGCACGTCGATCCGCCACAGGGACGGGGGCGGGTCCGGCGCGCGGGCTCGCGGGCCGGGGATCTACGCCTGGGTGCGCCGCAAGGCGGCCCGCAGGGCAAAGGCGAGCGCGAGCACGCCGAGCCCAGCCACCCAGGTCGCCGGGGGGACATGGACGGCAAGCAGCAGGCATCCGGTGAGTCCGAGAGCCGGGACCCAGCGGGGGTAGCGGCGGGCCGTGGCCGGGAGGCGGAGTGCGGCCAGGTTCGTGATCCCGTAGTAGACGAGCACGGTGAAGGCCGAGAAGGTCCAGGTGACCCGTACATCACCGACCAGCGCCAGGAGTGCCACCAGGACCCCCACCGTCCAGACCGCCACCCGCGGGCTCCCCGACGTGGCGTGCACCGCGCCGAGTCCGGCCGGCAGGTCGCCGGCGCGCCCCATGGCGAAAGCCACCCGCGAAAGCCCCAGCACGAGGTTCAGGAGCACGCCCAGCATGGCCGTGACCGCCGCAAGCGCCACCGCAGTGGCGAGCCCCGGGACCGCGAGTTCGAAGGCCACGCGCTGCAGGGGGGCCGCCGTGTCGGCGGTGGCTCGCGCGAAGCCCTCCGCGCCGAGGGTCAGGAGGGCGACCGCCGCGACCCCCAGGTAGAGGAGGGCCACGGTACCCAGCGTGATCCAGATCGCCCGGGGGATCGTCCGGGCCGGCTCCCTGACTTCCTCTCCGAGGGTTGCGATGCGTCCGTAGCCGGTGTAGGCCACGAACAGGAGGGCGGTGGCGTGGAGGAGCGCGGGGGTTCCGGCCTCCGACACCCCTCCGGCGAGCCACCCGGTCAGGGTGCGTCCCCCGGCCTCGAGCGTCGCACCCACCTGTCCCGCATCCTCGAGGCCGCCGGCCCATCCCACCCCCCGCACGAGCCCCGCAGCCAGGAAGGCTGCAAAGACCGCAAGGGTCACCCCCACGACGACGACGTTGAGCTGGTTCGAACGACGAATGCCGACCGCCGTGAGGGCGGTGAGCGCCAGCACCCCCGCCACCCCCAGCGCCGTCCGCACCCCGGGAAGGGCTCCGGCGCCGGCCAGCGCGAGCAGGTATCCGGCGAAGCCCAGCGCCGCGGTGGCGGCGGATGCACCCTTCGCCACGAGGAACATGGTCCCCGCCGCGAATCCCCACCCCTCGCCCAGGTAGCGCCGCCCGTAGGCGTAGGTGCCCCCGCTGACCGGGTGATCGGCGGCAAGCTGCGCCGACGAGAGCCCGTTGAAGAGCGCCAGGAGGGCCGCCAGGGGAAGTGCCAGGATGATGGCGTTCCCTGCGACCCCCGCCGCGATCCCCAGCGACACGAAGAGTCCCGTGCCGACGATGGACCCGAGCCCCATGAAGACGGCCCCGGCGAGTCCGACCTCGCGACGGAGCCGGACGGGTTCGTTCACCCGCGTCGCCTGCCGCGGCGTCCGGGAGCCGCAGTCTCGGGCGACGCCTCGCTTCGGGGCGGCTCGGTGCGCATCACGACGACGAGCATCACCGCACCCAGGATCGCCATCCCTCCCGAGAAGATCTGCGAGAGGGTCAGGCCGGCGGCAAAGATCCGCTCCTCGCGCACGTACATCAGGAGGAACCGGATCACGCCGTAGGCGCCGATGAAGGTCCAGGTCAGCACGCCTGGACGTGGGCGCAGGCGCTCACGAAGGAGCAGGAGCACCCCGGCCAGGCCGAAGTTCTTCGCCGACTCGTAGAGCTGGACCGGGTGTCGGCATCCCTCGGGCGGAAACGCCATGAACTGGCTCTGCGAGTAATCCACGCAAAAGGGGCCGTCGTAGGGGGTGCCGTACATCTCCGCGTTGATGAAATTCGCGATGCGGCCGAACCCCAGGGCGGCGGCGACGGGGGCGGCGATCCGGTCGGTCAGGTCGTAGGGGCGGATGCCATGGCGACGCCCGAAGTAGAGCACGGCCACGATCACGCCGAGCAGCCCGCCATGGAAGGCGAGCCCGCCCCGCCAGACCGCGACCCACGCCGCCGGGTCGAAGCCGTAGCGATCGAACTCGAAGACGAAGACGTGGAAGAAACGGGCGCCCACGAGGGCCCCCACGATGGCCAGGAGCACGAAGCTCTCCGCGTGCTCCTCCTGGAGCCCCCGCATCCGTCGCTGGACCGCCGCCTTCCGGAGCGAGAGGTAGACGAAGAGCATCCCCAGCATGTAGGGGATCGAGTACCAGCGGACCCCGAAGCCGTCTCCGATCCGGAAGAGGAAGGGGTCGATGTTGTGGAAGATGGGGTCCACGGGCGGGTCTCGGGTTCAGGCGGCGCGGGACCGGTGTCGCCGGCAGGGTCGCGGAGGCAGGGTCGGTGAGGCGCCGGGGCCAGGTCGGAGGGTTCCGACACAAGGGTCGGAGAGGGGCGCCTCGATGTCAACGCGCCGGTCTGGATCCCGAGGTTGGCGGGCCGTTCAGCCGTTCGCGGAGCGGGGTCCGGGGCCGGCGCGTTCGAGCGCCGCGTCGACGGCCTCGAGGATCCGCGGCCAGTTCTCGAGCTTGTGGACCACCTCCGCCCCGCGCTCCACCAGGTTGGACGTGTCTCCGCCCGTCATCAGGACCACGGCCACGCCGCGTGCGTCGGAGGCCCCCAGCCATCGAACGACGTCGAGGCCCTCGACCTGTCCCAGCCCCTGGTCGACCAGGACCAGCCGAGGCGACCGTTCGAGGACCCGGCGGGCGAGGGTGGCCGCGGAGTCTCGGCCCGTCACCGCGAGCACGTGCGCATCCCAGCCCTCGCGACCAAGACGGCGCGCCAGGGCCGAGCCCACCGCCGGGTCGTCATCGATCACGAGGGCAAGGCCCGTCGACCCCGGCTCGGGCCGCGGATCGTCCCGCCGGACCGGACCCGTGCTCGTGGAGGTCCGCCGCCTCCGCACGGGGGCCGCGCGGGGAAGCCGCAGCCGGAAATCGGCCCCACCCAGCGCCGGCGAGTTTCCGGCGTAGTCCAGTTCGCCGCCCAGGCGGGTGGCGGACCATCGGCAGAAGGAGAGCCCGAGGCCGTGGCCTCCGTGGGGCGTCGCCGACATCGGTTCGAAGAGCGCCCCGACGAAGGCGGGGGAGACGCCCGGGCCGTCATCCTCCACGCGCAGCTCAACCACCTGCGGCGTGGCTTCGAGCGTCACGACGACCCGGCTCCGGGCGTGGCGTGCGGCGTTCCGGAGAAGGTTCGAAAGCCCCCGGGTGAAGAGGGTCCGGGGGCCCAGCACGCGAACGCCCTCCGGAAGGTCCGAGTGGAAGCGGACCGATACGTCCGTGCCGCCCCGGTACCAGCGATCGATGGCCCGCTCCGCCTCCTCGCCCGGATCGAAGGCCCGCTCGGGGGAGCGCGTCGGCGACTTGAGCTCGTCGAGGATCTCCGTGAGCATGGCGCGGAGCTCGTCGCTTTCCCGCTGCAGCTCGACCAGCTCGGGGAGGGGGACCTCACCCAGCTCCGCCTGCTGGCGGGCCACGACGACGCGTGCCGACACGATGGACAGGGACCCCGCCAGGTCGTGGAGGAGCTCGGCCGAAATTCGACCCAGCTCCTCCATTCGCGCAGCCAGCCCCGGATCGCCGGGGCCGGGTGGACGCGGTTCCGGCGCGGGGCTACCGCTTCTCCGCATCCGGGTTCCTCAGTGCGCTGAGCTCGGCGTAGAACGCCCGGGTCACGGTCTCGAATGCGCCCGCCTCCCGGAGCGCCGAGGGGGTCGTGCCCGGGAGCACGGCACCGATGGCACGTCGGAGCGCCTGGTCGCCCGAGTACCCGCAGGCAACGCCCACGCTGAACACCGTGTGCCCGGGGTCGTCCAGCAGGGTCGACGCGAAGATCACCCGGAGCCAGAGAATGAGCCGGCGGGGGTTCGGGAGCTGCGAGCGCTCGCACCAGCGAAGGAGCGTGGAGGGTGACATGCCGAGGGTGCGGGCCAGGTCCCTCGGCAGCCCTCCGACCATGACCGTCTCCACGGCGGCCTCGATGAGGGAGCGGGCCCGGCCGGTCAGGAAGACCGAGTCCTCGTCGCTCAGCAGGCGGCGAAGTGGCTGTGCCCGGGCCGTCACGAGCCGGCGGCGGACCGCGTCCGGCGTCATGTCCTCGCCCGTCTGGATGATCTCCGCGATGCCCCACTGTCCCAGCTTCCAGAGATCGTGGTAACCGGGGAGGGTCACGTCGAAGCCGGCCACGATGGTGGCGGACGGGTGGGCGCGCAGGATCTCCCGGAGGTCCTCCGCCGGCGCCGGCGGTCGGCTCGACCTCCTTCCTCCGCGGCTGGTGTCCTGGAAGAAGGGGTCCACGACGACGACAGCCGCCGGCGGCGCCGTCGCGACGCTGGCCCGGAGGTCCGCCCACGACGAGACCGGAATGGGGTCGAAGCGTCCCTTCGCGGCGCGGCGGACACGCTCCTGGAGCACCGGATCGGGGTGAAGAATCA
>JBJHBX010000175.1:0-6242 GCA_050485725.1 Gemmatimonadales bacterium
ACGGACGGTCGGGGTGGCCGGTTACCCGCGCATTCAGGGGTGCCGGGGGCCCGCTTCCGCCAGGACCGCGGCGAGCTTCGTCACGACCATGTCGATGGCCACCCGGTTCGCGCCTCCCTCGGGAATGATCACGTCGGCCCAGCGTTTCGATGGCTCCACGAAGTCCAGGTGCATCGGGCGGACCGACTCCAGGTACTGGGTCACGACGGAGTCAAGCGAACGTCCGCGCTCGCGCATGTCGCGCTCGAGGCGGCGAATGAAGCGGATGTCGGCGTCGGTGTCGACGAAGATCCGGATGTTCATCAGCGCGCGAAGACGGGGCTCGGTCAGCACCAGGATGCCGTCGACGATGATCACGTCGGTGGGACGCAGGTGCACGGTCTCGGCGGTCCGCGTGTGCGTCGTGAAGTCGTAGACCGGCACCTGGACCGGCTCCCCGCGCAGGAGGGCCTCCAGGTGCTCGACCATCAGGTCGGTCTCGAGGGCGTCGGGGTGGTCGAAGTTGATGCCGGCCCGGGTGTCGGGCGGGAGGTGGGCGAAGTCGCGGTAGTAGGCGTCGTGATGGATCACCCCCACCCGGTCGGGGCGGAGGCGCTGCAGGATCTCGCGGACCACGGTGGTCTTTCCCGAGCCGCTTCCCCCCGCCACCCCGACGACGACCGGTTTCAGGGATCCCCCGCGGGCGAGGGGCCGGCGCCGGTCGCGGCCTCGTTCCCGGAAGGGTCGCCGTGGGCCGCCCCATCGTCATCGTCGTCGGCGGGCTCGATCCAGATGAGCCCGGCAAGGAGGGCGCCCAGCGCCTGCGGAGTCCCCTCGGGGCCGCCCACGCGCACGCCGAGCGGCCCCCCGGCCATGGGTCGACCCTCGACATGGAGCCGCACCCCCGGGAGAAGCCCCCGGGCCTCCATCGACCGGAGCCGCTCTGGGTCATCGTCACGGACCGCCCGGATCACGACCTCGGCGCCGGCCGGGGCGTCCGCCAGCACCATCCGGGGCCTGGACTCCACCTCGCCCGACCGGGTGGGGATGGGGGCCCCGTGCGGGTCCTCGCTCGGGTGCTCGAGCGCCGCGGCCATCCGGTCGATGAGCTCGTCGGAAGCGGCGTGTTCGAGGCGCTCCGCCTCGTCGTGGACGTCGTCCCAGCCGTAGCCCAGCCGACGGCTGAGGTAGGTCTCGATGACCCTGTGCCTGCGCACGATCCGGATCGCCTCGCGGTTCCCCTCCTCGGTGAGCGTGACCCCCCGGTAGCGGAGGTGCTCGACCCACCCGGCCTCGGCCAGGCGCTTGACCATGCCGCTCACCGACGCCGGCTGAACGTCGAGGGCGGCGGCGATGTTGCTCGTGGAGGCGGCCTCGCCACGCTCCACGAGAGACCAGATGACCTTCAGGTAGTCCTCGACGGAGCGGGAGAGGTTGGGCGGATCGGTTCGCATGTCCGAATCTACGATGTCGGAGCCCTTCCGAGTATTCCGGCGGTCCGCATGCCCCCGCCGGAAGCCGGTCCGCGCGAGGCTGCACCGCGGGGCCCGGTCGCGCCAGATGTTTCCCTGCGCTGTCCGGTACGCTATTTTTTCCGGGTTGTGGCGTTGTCTGAACGGGGCGGCAGGGTCGCCGGCAGTCGCGCGGCCCCCTTCGCCCCCACCCGGGAGGTCCGAGTGGAAGATTCGGTCGCCGTGGACGCCAAGCGGATCCTGCTCCGCTACGGTGCGCCCATTGCCCTGCTCGACAGCATCGATGACACCGAGCGGATCGCGCTGGCACGCGAGGTGACCCGCACCCCGGTGCCGGACCGGGGGGATCGCCTGCAGGACCTCCTGGTCGAGAAGGGATACCTGGACGCCGAGACGGTGGCGGCCTCGCGGAGCCGGAGGAAGGGTCGGCGGAAGAAGTAGCCCGATCCTTGCATGGGGTCAGGGCCCGCGGTGACCTCGAGACCCCGCGACCCTGACCGACCTTCCCCGGATCCCGGAGCCCCTGCATGGCCAGGATCGACACCTTCCTCGGCATCATGCAGCAGGCCGGGGCGTCCGACCTCCACCTGAGCACCGGCTGCGTCCCGATGCTCAGGATCAACGGCATCCTGGAGCGCACCCGGCACCGCGAGCTCTCGGGTGACGAGGTCCGCCTTCTCGTGTACGAACTCCTGACCGACGTCCAGATCGAGCGCTTCGAGGCCGAGGGGGAGCTGGATGCGGCCTACACCCTCGAGGGGGTCGCCCGCTTCCGCATCAACGTCTACAAGAAGCACCCGGGGCTCGCAGCAGCGATCCGGATCATTCCGCACGAGGTGCCGAGCCTGGACCAGCTCGGGTTCCCCCCGGTGCTCAAGACGATGCTCCAGCAGCGTGCCGGGCTTGTCCTCGTGACCGGTCCCACGAACTCGGGGAAGTCCACCACCCTGGCCGCCATGGTGGACTACCTCAACGAGCAGATGAAGTACCACATCATCACGCTCGAGGACCCGCTGGAGTTCATCCACACGAACAAGCAGTGCCTGATCAACCAGCGGCAGATCGGCGAGCACTCCCGGAGCTTTGCCGATGCCCTGCGAGGCGCCCTGCGCGAGGATCCGAACGTGGTGCTGGTGGGCGAGATGCGCGACCTGGAGACGATCTCGCTGGCGCTGACCGCGGCCGAGCTCGGCCTGCTCGTGCTCGGCACCCTGCACACGAAGTCCGCCGCACAGACCATTGCCCGGGTCTCGGACGCCTTCCCGTCCGAGCAGCAGGCGGCGGTCCGGCTGGCGCTCTCCGAGGTCCTCGTCGGGATCTGTTCGCAGCAGCTTCCGCGGCGGGCGGATCGTCCGGGGCGGGTGGCGGCACTCGAGATCCTGATGGCGACCCCGGCGGTCCGGAACATGATCCGCGAGGGGAAGGATCACCAGGTGAACAACGTGATCACCACCGGTCGACGCGACGGCATGCGCCTCCTGGACCAGCATCTCCGCGAGCTCGTCGACCAGGGGATCGTCGCCCCCGAGGAGGCCGCCCGATTCGCCCTCGAGCCGCAGGCGTTCACCGGTGCGGGCGGCAGGACCCGACCGTGACTCCCCGCCGTCTCGACCGGATTCTCGAGGAGCTCGGCTACGTCTCCGACGAGGAGCTCCGACTGGCGCTGAAGCGGCAGCGGACGCACGGGGGGCGGCTGGGCGAGAACCTGGTCCAGCTCGGCGTGCTGACCCCCCGCCAGCTGATGACGGCGCTGGGGCGCCAGTTCGGGCTCCCCTGGCGGACCCTCAAGGTCGGACACGTACCTCCCGCCATGGCCCAGCGGCTTCCCCCTCCGGGGGCGAACGGTTCGCTCGCCGTGCCCCTCGCGTGGAATGCCGAGAAGAGCGAGCTCGTGGTGGCGATCAACGACCCGCGCGACGACGAGACGCTCTCGGCGCTCCGCGATGCCTTCGGGGCCCAGGCCATCGAGGTCTTTCTCGTGTCCGATGCAGAGCTGCGCGACGTGCGCGCGGCGCTGGAGCGGGGCGAGGCGGGGAGCGGCGACGGCGATTCTCCGGTCATCGTCCTTCCGGACCTCTTCGCGCGCCCCGAGGGCGAAGAGGACGACGGCGGGACCCGGGGCGAGGAGGGGAGCGCGGGGGAGGACGAGCCCGATCGCAGGATCCTGATGGTGAGCCCCGGTCCCCAGCGGCGGAGCTTCCTTCCCGCGATCTTCGCCCGCGAGGGATGCGAGCTCGTCGTCGTGGACGGCTTCGACGAGGTCTCGGCCGCCCTCGCCGGCGATCCGTTCGATGCGGTCCTCGTCGACCAGTCCCGGGCGGAGGCCTTCCGGGCCTGGTCCCGCACCCTCCGGGGACTCCCGACCCGCGTCGGCGTCTTCCCCTCGGTGAGCCAGGCGCTGGTCGACAACCCGGTGCCCTACCACGAGGTCGTCCGGTCGCTCAGGGCCTCGGTCGAGGCGCTGGCCGACGTCCGCGTGCGGGACCGGGAGCCGCCCCCGCCCTACGGCCTCATGGCCCGGGACCTGGCGGCGCTGGCGAAGTCCGAGGGGATGCGCGAGTTGGCCGCCGACGGCATGCACCTGGCGCTCCACCTGCTGGTCCCCCCGGTGCCGGGGGCGGCGGCACGCAGCCCGCAGGCAGGCGGTGCCCCCACCCGCGGCCCCTTCGAGGGCTTCGCGCAGTCCCGCGAGCTGGCCGTCAGGCTCCGCTTCCCCTGGCCGGTGGAGGTGGCGCTCGACCAGTGCCTCGCCCTCTTCCTGGGGGCCCGGACCCCCGAATCCCCGGGGCGGATCGAACCCGAGGTGGTGCGTGCGGCCCAGTGCCTGGCGCTGGTCTGGTTCCACCACCTTCTCTCGCCGGCCCCGGAGGCCGTCGAGGGAGAGGAGGGGCGCGAGATGCGCACACTCCTGAGGCAGGCGGCGACCCGGCTCGCCTCCCTGGACCTGGTGGAGCGGTACCTCCGGGTCATCGAGGAGCGCCATGCCGCGGGCGACGTGGGCGAGGTCGCCCAGGTCCTCCTGGTGGGCGGGGAGCGGGCCGTGGACCTGGCGGCGCGCCTGGCGCGGACGGGCATCCATCCGGTGGTGACCCGCGACCTGGTCGACGCCCAGGCCATGGCGGAACGCCGTCCGCCCTCGGCGGTGGTCGTCGACGAGGATGCGGTGCCGGGGCACGTCGAACACTTCGCCCGGGTGGCGAAGCTCGATGCCGCCCTCCTGCTCTACGTGGTCACGGACCAGGCCGACGCCACCCGCACGCTGGGGCTCCTCGATGCCGGAGTCGACGACGTCTTCTCGCCGCCCCACGACTTCGACCTGCTGGCGGCCCGCGTGGCCCGGGCCATCGCGTCGCGCTCGAAGGTGCGGGCCGCGCTCCGGTCCCGGGGCGGTGACTTCTCGGCCACCTTCGAGGCCTTCTCCTTCCTCGACCTGGCGCAGGCGCTTGCCCACGGCTTCAAGTCGGTCCGCGTCGAGCTGACCCGGACGAGCAGCGGCGAGCGGGGGCTCCTCTTCCTGGAGCGGGGCCGCCCCGTCCACGCCGTGGCCGGCGACCTGGTCGGCCCGGCGGCGGTCTACCGCATCATCGGCTGGGAGGACGACGGGGAGTTCAGTGTCCACCCCGAGTCCGACTTCCCCGAGCCCACCATCGGCGAATCCATCGAGTCGCTCCTGATGGAGGGCTGCCGCCTGCTGGACGAGAGCCGGGCCTGACCGCCACGCGCGGCCGGGGCCCGGTGGATCAGACCACGGTCATCGCGAGCAGCGTCGAGAGGACCGCCCCCGCCCCCGCGGCGGCCAGCGCGAGCGGAAGCTGCGTGAGCACGTGGTCCATCACGTCGCATCCACAGGCCAGTGAACTGAGGATCGTGGTGTCGGAGATCGGCGAGCACTGGTCCCCGAAGACCGCCCCGCCCAGCACCGCTCCAAAGGCCAGCGACAGGTAGAAGGGGTCCGGGTTGATCGCGTAGGCGAGCGGCATGGCCAGCGGGAAGACCACCGCGTATGTCCCCCACGACGACCCGATCGAGAAGGCCACGACCATGCAGATCAGCATGAAGAGGGCCGGGAGGAAGACCGGATTCACGAGCTCCGCCGTGGTCTGGACCACGAAGTTCGCGGTGCCGAGCTCCCGCGACACCGTGCCGAGGGTCACCGCCAGCGCCAGGATGATCGCCCCGATCGTGACCCCCTTGCACCCGTCCACGAAGCCGTCGATGACCTCCTTGAGCTCCATGCCCTTGACGATGGCCAGCAGCATGGCCGCGAGCACCGCGAGTCCGAAGGCCTCGGCGATGGGGACCGAGATCCCCGCCAGGAAGAGCTCCATGTTCCCCTGCTGGAGGGCGGGGATCAGCGGGCCGACGACCCCGGTCATGGCCACCCCCACGAGGACCAGGAGGGGCACCGCGAAGTCCTCGAGCCCGGGGCGGTAGCTCGGCGGGATCTTCATGCGCGAGAGCTCTGCGGCGGCCAGCGGCTCCGAGCCGGGCCGGTCCAGCTGCCCCGTCTCGCGTGCCCGCTTCCGGGCCGCGCGCATCCGCTTCCCCTCCCACGGCAGGACTTCCAGCGCGAAGAGGAGGGTCATCAGGACCGCCAGGATCCCGTAGAAGTTGAAGGGGATCGAGCGGAAGAAGAAGGAGACGACCTCCTGCTCGGTGGCGAAGATCGGGATCGTCCCGACCAGGAGCCCCGCCACGTACAGGGGCCAGGCGTTCAGCGGGATCACCGTGGCCACCGGCGACGCCGTCGAGTCCACCATGTAGGTGAGCTCCTCGTGCGATACCCCCTGC
>JBJHBX010000176.1:0-6239 GCA_050485725.1 Gemmatimonadales bacterium
CCGATGGTCTCGAACTGGATTCGGGCGGCACGTGCCACCCGTTCGGCGTGCTCGTCCCAGCGCGTGTCCGGGAGCGCCTCCCACCCGCCCGTGAACCCCCACGGGTCCGGAACCGTCGGGTCGAGTTCGCGATGCAGCCCGTGCATCGTTTCGACGAGCTCGAGAAGCTTTCCGTGGACCGCCCGGTGCGTGCCCCCCAGGTGCACGAGGCGCACGAGCTCGACCAGGGCACCCCGGTCCTCTCCACGAAGCACCTCTTCGACCGCCCGGCTCTTCAGGGCGCCGGTGCGGGGATCGTCGCCGACCTCCCAGGTCGCGGGCAGCCCCAGTTCGAGTGCGAAGGCGCGAACCGCGCGGTGCATGAAGGCGTCCAGCGTCTGGACCTGGAGCCGGTTGAGCTCCCGCACGGTGGCCCCGAGCACGCCCTGGAAGGCTTCGGGGGTCCGCATTCCGGGGGGCACCGGGCCCGGAAGCGCCTCGGCGAGCCTCTCCGCCTCGGCCGGGTCGAGCGCCGCGCGAGCCAGGCGCACGAGGACGCGCTCGAGGATCTCTCCCGCCGCCTTTCGGGTGAAGGTGGAAGCCAGGATCGAGTCCGCCGGGGCGCCTGCGGCCAGGAGCCCGATGAGGCGGGACGAGAGCTGGTACGTCTTGCCCGAGCCCGCCGAGGCGAGCACCAGCGTGCGGCCGAAGACCCCGGGGGTACCGGCGGGCGAAGACCCTCCCTGATCATTCATCACCGGTCTCCTCCGCATCCTGAAGCACCCCCCTCCCGAGGACCCACGCCAGCGGATCGTCCCTTCCCGGCGATCGTGCCCCGGGGTCCCACTGGAAGCGGTTCGCCCGGAGCAGGCGCACCGCGTCTTCCGCGGTCGACCACGCCGACTCGAGCTCCTCGGGGGTCCACCCGGCGAGCGCCACCTGCACCTCTTCGCCCATGCCGGGAAGCAGGATGTACCCGGTCTCGAGCATGGCCCCCGGGGGAATGATCGGCGCCCCGGGCGTACCCTCCGGTTCCGCCGGATCCGCTTCCTTCCGAAGCGCGCGTGCCAGGTGCAGGTAGAGGGGGAGCTGGAGGTCGACCCACCGCTTCGCCGCCTTCGGGCCGCTCCGGTGCTGCGCGTCGGGATCCCGTGCCTTCTCGGACGACTTGATGTCGAGAAGCTGCCACCGGCCCGATCCAGGGTGGTGGTCGACGCGGTCGATTCGCCCGCGCAGCAGGATCGGAACGCCGTCGACCGGGAAGGCGACTCCTTCACCGGCCGGAGCCACCTCGACCCCCGCGATGACCCAGCCCTCGCGGTTCCTTTCCGCCTGGAGCGTCGCGTAGGCGTGGAGCCTGGCGCGAAGCTGTTCTCGCTGGATGCGGAGGGCAGGGAGCGGTCGGGTACCGAACCGGGTCCCGAATACGTCGTCGAGTCCGGCATCGAGGGCCTCGACGATCTGCGGCTCGGTCATCGCCGCCGCGCCCTTTAGCCGCGCCCATCTCTCGAGGACATCGTGGGCCAGGGAGCCGAAGGCCCGCGCGTCGAGCTCCCGGGCGTCGTCCGTGACACGTTCGAGGCGGAGGATGCGTTCGAGGGCGTAGCGGTACGGATCGTTGAGAAGCATCCGGAAATCGGTGACCCGGATCCGGTCCGGGGGGCCACCGGCGGCGGCGAGGAGCGGCTCGGGAGGAAGGGAGAACGGGGGATTCCCGGGCGGCGCCTCCTGGTGCCGGGCGGGATCCGCGTCAGGAGCAGCGTCGGCGATGGGGTCACTGCCCGGCCCGCCCGGGACGGGTCCGGGTCCGGCGGCGGCGTCGTCCGAACCCAGCAGCTTCCGGATTCGCCGGGCCACCGCCTCGGGCTCGTCGGCCAGGAGCAGACGCGACATGCCGAGTGGGTTCCCGGAGGCGTCCCTGCGGCCGGCAACCACCAGGGTCCCGGGCCGCGAGGCGAGGATCGACGAGAGCAGGTAGAGGTCCCTTGCCCGGCGACGCCGGTTGTCGGCCAGGCCGAGCCGGCTCCGGAGAGCGTGGGGAAGGAAGGGGTCGCCGGTCACGGATTCGGGAAGGAAGGGCTCGTTCACCCCCGTCACGATCATTTCCCGGGCGTCGTCCAGGTGCAGCTCGAGCCATCCGAGAAGTTCCACGGCCCCCGACTCCTGCGGGGGAGGAACGCGCTGTTCCCGAAGGCCCGCCAGGAGGAGCCCCAGGGCCCGGTGCGCCGGCACCGGCGCGGGGTCGAGGGACGGGGGAATGGACGCGAAGCCCTCGAGGACCGAGGCGGTGGCACGCGCGAAGGCCATCAGGTCGCGGTCGGCCGGATCGCCCCGGTCGAGGAATCGATCGGGAAAGAGGCTCGTCATGAGCGCCCGGAGGGGGTCGGCCCATCCGGCAAGCGTGCGTGTCTCACCCCGCGAGAGCTGCACCGGCTCGAGCACCGCCGTGAGCCTGCGATGCACTCCCAGCAGCGGTTCGCCGTCGCGACGGGGCATCCGTTCATCGAGCACCGCCTGGAAGTGCTCAGCCTGGTAGGCATCGGCGATCGCCGGCAGCGGCAGATCGAGCCCCAGGGCCGCCGGCAGGTCGGGGTGCCGCACGAGCGCCGCGAAGGCATCGAATTCGCGACCGTCGAGCCAGTCGGCCACCGCCTCCACGAGGAGAAAGGGTGCCGTGGCGGAAAGCGGCCGCCCCGAAGCGTGGCGCGTGGGCACCCCCGCGTCCTCGAGGTGCGCCCTCAGGTGGGGCACCAGCGATTCATCGGGAACCCCCACCGTGATCTCCTCGGCGGCACGATTCCCTGCCATTCCACGAAGGTGGTCGACGACCGCGAGCGCCTGGTGGTCGGGCCGGTCCACGACCCGAAGGCTCCGGTCGGGGATGCGGAGCGGGACGTCGTTCCATGCGTCGGGTTCCACGGCCCCGAACGCATCGAAGCGCGCGGCGTGCTCCGGGGGTGCGTGAACCAGCGCCTCGATCCGGCCCCGCCAGGCCGAAAGAAAGCGCCGGACGATGCCCGGAAGGTCCACCACCCCCACGAGGACCAGCGTATCGGGCGATCCCTCGAGCGGTGCCTCGAGGCCCTGCGCCAGAGCGTCGAGCCGGGCACCCTCGCGGTCCCGGAGTCCCTCCGTCGCGAGGAGGGCCCGGAAGTGGCGCTGCGCCCGGCCCAGCGTGCGCCACCGCCCCTCGTCGTTGAAGAGGAGTTCGCCGGTGCAGCGATCCGCCACGGAATCGAAGGTGTGTCCCTCTCCGCCGACCTGCGCGTGAAGCCCCGCCACCGTCTCCGCAAGCGCACTCCCGTCGAACGGGTCACGCACCCCCGAGGCATCCGGAGAGCCGAGACCGAGTGCGACGGGATCGAGTTCCGAGAGCGCCAGGCGCCAGGCCGCGGCCTCGACCTCGGGACGTGGGGCCGGAACCACCGGCCGGTAGAGCCGCTCCGGGAGTTGCCCCACGGTGACCATGTCAGGCGGAAGCAGGTGGCGCCCCCCGGCCCCGTCGACCAGCAGCTCGAGAAGGCGGCGCGCCGCACGCGATCCGGGAAGCACGACCCGGAACCTGGACAGATCGAGTCGGAAGAGCCCTTCCGCGCCCGTGCTCTCCCCCTCCCCACCCCGTTCCAGGAGCCAGGCGGCGGCCGCGGGGAGGGCCGGACCGTCCCACCCGATGAAGTGGCGGGTCACGGTCCCCCTCTCGGGGAGCGTGGGCATGGGCCCGGGCGCGGGTCGGTCGGGTTCGTCGGTCATCGTGCCCCGAAGATGCCCGCGGGGTGAGACGACGCAACCCGACCGATCCGCCGGTACCTGGCCCCCAGCGTGACCCCCCGAACCAGCATCAGGACCACGATCCCCCACCAGACGCCCCCGAGGCCCCATCCCATGGGGAGCACCGCCAGCAGCACGCCCACGGCGATCCCTGCGGAAACCAGCATCTGTGCGGCCAGGAAGCGGAAGTCCTCGAGCCCCATGTAGATTCCGTCCCACACGAAGACCAGGGCGTTGAGCGGCTGCATCCAGATCACGAAGGCCATGATGCGCCCGACCTGGGCCAGCGTCTCGGGGTCGTCGGTGAAGATCCGGGGGAGCCAGGGTGCGAGCCCGAAGAAGAGCACTGCCAGCAGGAGCCCCGTGGCGACACCCCATCCGAGCAGCCGATTCGTTACCGCGCGGAGCAGCCCCGCATCTCCCTCGCCGCGGTACCGCGCCACGAGGGCCTGTGCCGCAACGGCCACGGCGTCGACCACGAGGGCCAGCAGGAGCCAGAGCTGGATCGCGACCTGGTGCCCGGCCACCTGCGCCGGGCCCAGGCGGGTGGCCACCGCCGCCGCCACCGTGAGCGTTCCGATGAGGGCGAAGGTCCGGAGCACCAGCTCGCCCCCGACGCGCAGGAAGGGAAGGAGCTCCGCGGGCCGGGGAAGCTTCGGCGCCGATCCCAGGAGGCCCCGCCGCCGACCGGCGAAGAGCCCGAGGAACCAGGCGGCCCCGAGCCACTGGGCGATGACCGTGGCCCATGCCGCGCCCTCGATCCCCCACCCCAGTCCGAAGATCAGCACCGGGTCGAGGACCAGGTTCACGAGGTTCAGCCCGAGGGTGACCACCATCGGGGTCCGCGTGTCCTGGAATCCCCGGAAGATCCCGTGCGACGCCATGATCAGGAGCACGGCGGGCCCCGCGAGCGCCCGGATCCTGAGGTAGGCCCGGGCCGGCTCGGCCAGCTCTCCGGTGGCGCCCATCATGGCCAGGAAGAGGTCGGCCCCGAGCACGAGGACCAGCGTCGCCGCGACCCCTGCCCCCACCGCCAGCACGAGCGCCTGCACCGCGACCCGCCCCGCCTCCTCCGCATCCCCCCTTCCGAAGGCACGTGCCACCCGCGGGGTCGTGCCGTAGGCCAGGAAGTTGAAGACGACGAAGGCCAGCGAGAAGAGGGCTGCGTTCACCCCGAGCGCCCCAAGGGGGACCGTGCCGAGCCGCCCCACGAAGGCGGTGTCGACCATCGAGACCAGGGGGTCGGCGGCCAGCGCGCCCAGCGCCGGGAAGGCCAGCGCGCCGATCTCGCGGTCGAGCCGTCTCCGGTCTACCTTGTGGGCATTTCCGGGCATGGACCGGATCACCGCCCCCGACCCGAACCGCCCACGGAGCCCCGAATGACGAATCTCGTGGTCCGCATCTTCGTGAACGCCGTGGCCCTCTGGGTGGCAGCGCGCCTCGTCGGTGGAATCGAGCTGAGCGACCAGTTCTGGCCCGTGGTCCTCGTGGCGGCGGTCTTCGGCGTCGTGAACGCGCTGATCCGCCCCCTGGTGCTCCTCCTCTCCCTTCCCCTCGTCATCCTTACCCTGGGGCTCTTCACGCTCGTGGTGAACGCGCTGATGCTCCTGCTGACGGCCTCACTCCTCGACGCCCTCGCGGTGGAGGGGTTCTGGCCGGCGGTGCTCGGGAGCCTCGTGATCTCGGTGGTCAGCTTCCTCTTCTCGGTCCTGCTCCCCGACCCGAAGTCGCGCGGCTGAAGGCCGGGGATCGAGGCGCCTCTATCCAACGTCGGTCAAGGGGCCCCCGCACCCTCCCGCGCGCAGCCTGTCCACCGCTCGCCCCCGCGCTCGACCGCCGCCGTCCAGGGGAAGCGCGCGCCCGACATGGAGTCGATGCAGGGCGCGTTCCGGATCTCGAGGACCAGGTACTCGATTCCGTCCACGAAGTCCCGGAGCGCCTCGAAGCGCCAGTGATCCCCCTCGTTCGTCCAGCTTCCGTCGTGGAACTCGACGCCGTCCATCTCGTCGGGCGTGGTCCAGACCGCCTCGCCCCCCTCGGTGCGCACGTTCCAGAACGGCTCGTTCCCCGAGGCCACGACCTCGCCCTGGCGAAGCAGGTCGCCGCATCCCGCCGCTTCGGGAGGCGCGATGCGCAGGGACTCGATGCGTCCCTCCCGGATCACGACCAGGGCGATCACGCCCCGGTCGGGGTTCCCGAACTCGGCGACCATGGCCGCCAGGTCCCGCCCGGTCGCATCCTCGAGCTCCACGGCGTCGGGGCTCCGCGACTCCGTCCCTTCCACGCAGGGCTCGACGAGCACGGCGCCGCCCTCGCCCAGCCAGAGCCGGACCGTCTGCACCGCCCGCGGGGGCGCCGGCATCGGACCGGTCACGGCACCTTCGGCAGGCGCCCCGGCGGGGTCGTCGAGCTCGGGAGGTGGGCCGTCGTCGCGGTCCCGCTCACCGCACCCGGCCAGCGCCAGGCTGGCTGCGAGGAGGGGAAGGATCGAA
>JBJHBX010000177.1:0-6194 GCA_050485725.1 Gemmatimonadales bacterium
CAGAGCTTCTGGGAGGTGGTGCAGCCCCAGGGCGTCGGCGTCGTGATCGAGGCCCATCACCTCTGCATGATGATGCGCGGCGTGGAGAAGCAGAACTCCTTCACGATCACCTCGGCCATGCGGGGCGCCTTCCTGGAGGATCCGAGCACCCGCGACGAGTTCCTGAGGCTCTGCATGAACAGCCGTCCGCCGGTGCGATGAGCCCCACCACCTGGAACGCGTCCGGAGAGGAGGGGGGCGGCGGAGGCTCGACGGGGCCCCTTTCGGGTCGCACCGCCCTCGTGACCGGTGCCTCACGGGGAATCGGGGAGGCGGTGGCGCGCGAGCTCGCGCGACTCGGGGCCCGGGTCGGGGTCGCGGCCCGGAGCGAGCGCCTCCTGGAGGGGCTCGCCACGGCGATCGGGGGTTGGGCGCTGCCGGGTGACCTGGCCACGGCCGAGGGGGTGGAGCGGACGGCCCACGCCTTCCGGCGGGCCTCCGGCGGAGATCCGGACATCCTCGTCACCTCGGCCGGCGTCTTCACGCTGGCCACGGTCGAGGAAACCACGCCCGGGATGCTCGAGCTCAACTGGGCAATGAACGTGCGCGCGTCATTCCTCTGCGTTCGCGCGGTGCTCCCGGGAATGAAGGCACGGGGCTCCGGGACCCTCGTGCAGGTGGGCTCGGTGGCGGGGCGACGCGCCTTCCCGGGGAACGGGGCCTACTCGGCCTCGAAGTACGGGATCCGGGGGTTCCACGAAGTGCTCCTCGAGGAGCTCCGGGGCACCGGCGTCCGGGCGACCCTCCTGGAGCCGGCCGCCACCGACACCCCGATCTGGGACCCGATGGATCCCGACGCCGACCCGAACCTTCCGCCCCGGGCGGCCATGCTGCGTCCCGACGAGGTCGCCGAGGCGGTATCTTTCGTGGTGACCCGGCCGGCGGGGGTGCAGATCCCCTTCCTGCCCATCGAGCGCAGCTGAGCGGGCCATTCGCGATGCACCTCTACACGATCTCCAGCCAGGCCCACTACGACGCGGCACACTTCCTCCGGAACCACCGGGGGAAATGCGCGCAGCTGCACGGGCACCGGTACGTGGTCGAGGCGGCGGTGCAGGCCGCCGAGCTCGACGAGGCGGGGATGGCCTTCGACTTCGGCGACCTGAAGGCGGTGCTCCGGGAGCTGGCCGACGGGCTCGATCACACGAACCTGAACGACCTCCCCCAGTTCCAGGGGGTCGAGACCAGCGCCGAGAACCAGGCCCGGTGGTTCTTCGAGGAGCTGAAGACGCGCCTCCCCGCGCCCATCGCGGCGGGCCTCCTGTACGCCCGCGTCTGGGAGTCGCCGACGCAGTGGGCCCAGTACGGCCCTGCGACCGCCGGGGGGGGCGTGCCCGCGTACCGCGCGCCCGGCCTCTGACCTCCGGGAGGTCCGCGTGCACCTCCTCGTGACCGACCGGCTGGCCTGCCCGCGCTGCGGACCGGAGTTCGGCCTGATTCTCCTGTCGGACCGGGTCGTGGACCGCCGGGTGCTGGAGGGGAGTTTCGGCTGCGCGAACTGCCGGGAGCGATACCCGGTCCGGGGAGGATTCGGCGACTTCCGCCTTCCCCCGGTTTCACCCCTGGACGAGGACCCCGAGGCTGCGGATCCCGGTCCCGACGACCCTGAAGGGGCACTGCGGCTGGCCGCCATGCTCGGCGTGACGGAAGGACCGGGGACCCTGCTGCTGATCGGGGAGCCCGCCCGGCAGGCGGAACGGATCGTGGCCATGGTGCAGGGGGTCGAGGTCGTGGCGCTTCACCCGGGCCTCCGGATGCGTCCCGAGGCCGAGGGCGTCTCGCGGGCCCATGCGGGAACGGGGCCGGGGGAACGGCTCCCCTTCTTCGCGATGACCTTCCGCGGAACCGCCCTCGACGCGGTTCGTGCGCCCAGCCAGCTCGACGAGGCCTTCCGCGTCACCGCGCCCGGCGCGAGGGTCGTCGTGGGGCTTCCCGATCCCGATGCGAAGGGCCCCTCGGGGGGGCGGGCCGAGCTCGTCGAGCGGGTCACCGCGGCCTCGCGCGAGGTCCTCCTCGAAACGGACCGGGTGGTGGTCGGTGTACGTTAGCATGATGGGGCGCGGGCCGTTGCGTTTCTGCAGGCGCGGCCGCTACTTTCGGACCCGATTTTCGGGGGACCCTGGCGCGGGAGCCGTATGAACTTCTGGAAGAAGCTGATCGGCGGCGAAGACGACGCCGAGCGGGTGGACTACTACGAGGAGGGAATGGCCCTTCTCCGCGAGGGGAAGTTCCACGACGCCCTGACCTCGTTCCGACTCGCACTCCGCGATGCCCCCGGAGACACGGTGGTGCTGCAGCAGATCGCCATCGCCTACACCCGGATCGGCATGGGCGAGGAGGCGGTCCGCACCTACCGGTCGGTCCTCGAGAAGGACCCCGATGCGCACGGCGCCCACTACGGGCTGGCCTTCCTCCTCCTCCGGAAGGAGGAACGCGAAGAGGCCCGTCACCACCTGGAGCTGTTCCTGAAGAATCCGCCCCGCGGTCCCGAGGCGCGGGAACACATCGCCCATGCCCGCGCCACCCTGGCCCACCTCCGGGGAGAGACCGAGGCGCAGGCCGACGCCTGAACCCGACCGATGTCCCAGCACCGACGCTCCGCCGAGCTCCGATGGACCGGCGAAGGCCTGGCCTTCGATGGTACGACCGGCTCCGCCGGCCCCGACCTCGTGGTCCGGGTCGACGGAGACAGCAGGACCGGACCCGCCCCGATGGAAATGCTCCTCCTCTCGCTCGGGGGATGCATGGCCATCGACGTGAGGGTGATCCTGGAGAAGTCCCGCGTCCCCCTTCACGCCCTCTCCCTCTCGCTGGAGGGTGACCGGCGCGAGACGGAGCCCCGGTCCTTCGAGCGCGTCCGCCTGCACTTCCGGCTGGAGGGTCCGGGCGAGGCCGATCGCGCGCGGGTGGAACGCGCCATCCGGCTTTCCGAGGAGAAGTACTGCAGCGTTCATCATACGCTGGATCCCGATCTCGACATACGGACCACCTTCGAGCTCGCCTGACGACTCTCTCCGCATCCCCCCCACGAGGAGCGCTGCCCATGGGGACCGACTTCGCCGCGAATCCCGCCGACCTGCCCGAGGCCACGCTCGTCGAGCTCTTCCTCGAGGCGATGGACCGCTTCGAGGACCGCCCGGCGTTCCGCCATCACGCCGGTGGGGACTGGCACGACATCTCGCACCGCGACGCGATGGACCGGATCCGGCGCGTCGTCGGGGCCCTGGGGGCCGCCGGCCTGTCGCGGGGCGACCGGGCAGCGATCCTGTCCGAGAACCGGCCGGAGTGGGCCATGGCGGACTACGCCTGCCTGTCGGCGGGCATCATCGACGTTCCGGTCTACGCCACGCTGACGGCAGGGCAGATCGCCTACATCCTGCGGGACTGCGGCGCGCGACTGGTCTTCGTCTCGGACGGCGCCCAGCTCGACAAGATCCTCGAGATCCGCGGGGACCTCGAATCCCTCGCGCAGGTCGTGGTCTTCGACCCGCCGCCGGGGACCCTCCCCGACGGCGTCGTGTCATGGGACGACTTCCTCTCGTCGGGCGAAGCGGGAGCGGAGGACGCCGAGGTCTTCCGGGAGTCGGCGTTGGCGGCGCAGCCATCCGACGTGGCCACGATCCTGTACACCTCGGGCACCACCGGCGACCCGAAGGGCGTCATGCTCACGCATCGCAACCTGAGCTCGAACGTGCTTGCGGCGAGCCGGGTCCTCCCCATCGACGAGCGCGACGTGACGCTCTCCTTCCTTCCGCTCTCGCACGTCTTCCAGCGGATGGTCGACTACCTCCTCTTCAGCCGGGGATGCCTGATCGCCTACGCCCGTTCCATCGACACGGTGCCCGACGACCTGAAGGCCATCCGGCCGACGATCGTGGTTTCGGTGCCGCGGCTCTACGAGAAGGTCTACGCGAAGGTGACATCGGCCTCCGGGGCCAGGGGCGCACTCATCGGATGGGCCCGGGGCGTGGGAGACCGGTGGGCCCGCGCGAAGCTCGCGGGGAAGGAGCCATCCCTCGGCGTCCGCATCCAGTACGGGCTGGCGTATCGCCTGGTCTTCTCGAAGATCGCCGCGGGCGTGGGGGGACGGCTCCGGTACTTCGTGAGCGGGGGCGCTCCCCTGTCACCCGACATCAACCGCTTCTTCTTCTCGGCGGGTGTCGTGATCCTCGAGGGTTACGGCCTGACCGAGACGAGCCCGGTCACGAACGTGAACCACCCCGGCGACTTCCCCGCCAACTTCCGGATCGGAACGGTGGGGAAGCCCGTGGCGGGAACCGAGGTCCGGATCGCCGCG
Source organism: Gemmatimonadales bacterium (assembly GCA_050485725.1). Classification (GTDB taxonomy): domain Bacteria; phylum Gemmatimonadota; class Gemmatimonadetes; order Longimicrobiales; family Gaopeijiaceae; genus SKNW01. The sequence goes on from JBJHBX010000177.1 coordinate 4,337, forward strand.
GACGGCGAGATCCTGATCCGCGGGCCCCAGGTCATGAAGGGGTACTACAACCGCCCCGAGGACACCGCCGAGGCCATCGATGACGACGGGTGGTTCCACACCGGGGACGTGGGCGAGATCGACACCGACGGGTTCCTCCGCATCACCGACCGGAAGAAGGACCTGATCGTCACGGCAGGCGGGAAGAACGTCGCGCCGCAGCCCATCGAGAACCGGCTCAAGAAGAACCGCTTCTTCGACCAGCCGGTCCTGGTCGGAGATCGCGAGCGGTTCATCACCCTTCTCGTGGTGCCCGATTTCGGGGCCGTGGAGGGTTGGGCCCGCGAGGCCGGCGTGAGCTTCTCCGACCACCGGGAGCTGCTCGGCAACGAGAGGGTGCAGGCGCACCTGCACGCCGAGATGATGCGGGAGCTTTCGGACCTGGCCAGCTACGAGAGCCCGAAGAAGCTCGTGCTCCTCGACGAGCCCTTCACCATCGAGGACGGGTCGCTGACCCCGACGCAGAAGGTCAAGCGCCGGGTCGTCCAGGAGCGCATGGCCGACCTGCTTCGGAACGTCTACGCCGAGGGATCCGCGGCGCAGGACGTCTTCGTCGCATGGTGACCTCCGCCGGCGACGAGGTCCGGGTGGTCCTCGTGACCCTCGCCGGGGCCGACCAGGCCAGGGCCATGGCCCGGATTCTCGTGGACGAGCGGCTCGCGGCCTGCGGTTCGGTGCTGCCGGGGATGACCTCGGTCTACCGGTGGGAGGGGAAGGTGGAGGAGGACGCCGAGGCGCTCCTTGTGCTGAAGACCACCGCGGAAGGGGCCGAGGCGCTGGTGCGCCGCATTCCCGAGCTCCATGGCTACGACGTTCCCGAGGTCCTGGTCCTTCCGGTCACCGCGGGGCACGCACCGTACCTCGCGTGGGTAAGGGAGTCGGTGGGGCGCTGAGCCCCGACCGGTCCCGCTTCCCCACCACCATGCTCCTGCGCGTCCTCGTCTCCGCCCTCGAACCTCTCCGCGTGCCCGGCGAGGCACTCCTCCGACCGGTGAACGCCGCACTCGAGGGAATCACCCCCGGGTCGCGCGAGGCCGAGCGGGTGGGGGGCGAACTCCTGCGGGACCGCCTCGAGGCCATGGGCGCCCTTCCGGCGGGGGCGGTGGCGCTGACCCCCGGCGGAGACCTTCCCCACGACTTCGTGCTCCACGCGGTGCTGATCGCCCCCGACGAGGGGGTGACGCGGGGGGTCATCGTACGCGCCCTCGTGAACGCCCTGCGCCGCGGAATCGAATGGGAGATCCGGTCCGTGGTCCTCCCCCTTCTCGGGGCGGGCCCCGGCCAGCTGCCGGTGGAGGAGGCCGCCGAGGCGATGGCGGACGCCCTCGCTGCCTTCCTCTCGGAGACCCCCCGCTCGCAGGATTCACCCGCCACATCGCTCGTGCTGACCATTGCCGCCGGGGGCCTTCCGGAGGCCCGGGTCGTCCACGACACCCTGGCGGGGTCGGTGCCCGGCATCGAGGTCGCGTTCGAGGCGGGGGCGGAGCCGGAGCCGGAGCCCGACCGGTGACCGGCCGGACGCTTCTCGCGTCGCTCGTGCTGGTGGCGTGGGTGGTGGCCCTCGGCTGGCAGCTCCGGCGGGAACATTTCCAGCCCGAGCTCACGCGCCTCGCCGAGGCGATGCTGACCCTCGATCCGGGCACGCACTTCTACCAGATCCGCATGGGTGGACGCACCATCGGAACCTCGTCCTCGAGGCTCGACACCGTGCCGGAGGGGTTCCGCCTCGACGACCTCACCGAGCTGGACCTGGTGGCCATGGGCGAGGCCGGCTCGGCGGTGCTCCGGACCAGCGCGACGCTCTCGAACACCCTCCGCA
>JBJHBX010000178.1:0-2383 GCA_050485725.1 Gemmatimonadales bacterium
ACCCGCATCCTCGAGGGCTCCTCGATCAGGCAGCAGCAGGTGGCGCAGGACTTCGCGGCGCGCTGGCCCCGCCTGGGCGAGCTTCGCCAGGAAGCCCGCGAGGCCGAGGACTTCGCATCCCTCTACAGCGAGCTCGTGGACTGGCACCTGAGGCTCGAGGACGCCGGCGAGGACGGCCTTCTCGACACCGTCGACGCGCTTCTCTCGGATCTGCGCCGGGACTTCGGCCTCTGGATCCGCGAGGTCTACCCGGAATGGATGCACGACCGCGAGGGGAGCCCGGTTCTCTCGCCGGACCTGGTCTCGCACTTCCTGGTGCCGCGGCTCGACGGCGACCCGATCCTCTTCGTCGTGCTCGACTGCATGCGCCTCGACCAGTGGCGCGTCATGCTCCCCCTCCTCGCCCCCCTCTTCGACGTCGAGGAGGTGCTCCACTACTCGATTCTCCCGACGGCGACCCCCTACGCGCGGAACGCGATCTTCTCGGGGCACTTCCCGGACCGGATCGCCCGGGACCACCCGGCCTGGTGGGGGAGCTTCGACGACGAGGGGAGCCTGAACGCCTTCGAGGACGAGCTCCTGAAGGAGCAGCTCCGGAGGGAGACCGGGCGCAGCGTGAGCGTCCACTACGAGAAGGTCTTCTCGGACCGCGAGGGGGACCAGCTCCGGGCCCGGGTCCGCACCGCGCTGGGCCGCGACACCGAGGTCATCGCGCTGGTCTTCAACTTCATGGACCTCGTGATCCACATACGGGCCGAGTCCCCGGTCTTCATGGAGATGGCCCGCGACGAGCGATCCCTCCGCGACCTGACGCTGGCCTGGTTCGAGCGCTCGGTCCTCCACGGGCTCCTGCGGGAGGCGGCGGCGCAGGGGATCCGCGTCGTCTTCACCACTGACCACGGCTCGATCCTCTGCCGGAGGCCCACCACTGTCTTCGCGAAGCGCGACGCCACCTCGAACCTCCGGTACAAGTTCGGCCAGGATCTCCGGGCCCGGGACGCCGACACGGTCTTCTCGACCTCGGATCCTTCGGACCTGCGCCTTCCCCCGGGGCGCCTCGGCATGAGCTACGTGATCGCCCTGGAGGACCACTTCATGGTCTATCCGACGAAGCTCCGCGAGTACCAGGCCCGCTACCGCGACGCCTTCCTCCACGGCGGCATCTCGCCCGAGGAGATGATCGTGCCGGTGGCGCTCCTGACGCCCCGTCCCCGCTGAAGGGCCGGAACCCGAGGTGAGACGCTACCTCCGCATCCTCCGGTACCTGCGGCCGTACCTGCCGGTCTTCGGTGTGGCCGTGGCCGCGACCTTCCTCTTCGCCGGCCTGGACGCCTTCTCGATCGCGCTCCTCATCCCCTTCCTCGAGACGCTCTTCGCCGACCCCGAGGCCCGGAGAGGCGGTCGGCAGGGCGCGGGCGGTACGGGGCCGGAGGACACGGCGGCCGCAACAGGGGCATGGGATGCGACGGGCGCCGCCGCGCCCGGACCGGGCGATACCCTCGCTCCCGCGGGAGCGGGCGGGGAGGACCTCCTGGCCGGTGGCTCGAGCGGGTGGCTGGACCGCGGCCTCGATGCGACGCTCGGGCGCTTCGTGGACCTGGGGGCCCCGCCCGCCGAGGCGATCCAGGGGATCATCCTCTTCCTCCTCGTGGTGTTCCTCTTCAAGAACATCTTCGACTTCCTCCGGAACTACCTGGTGGCGTGGATCGAGCAGGCGGTGACCCGCGACCTCAGGAACGAGGTCTACGGGCACCTGGTCGAGCTCGATCTCTCCTTCTTCGGAAGGACGCGGGTGGGGCAGATCGTGTCGCGGCTGACCCACGACGTGGAGCAGCTCCGGACCCTGGTCACGAAGGAGCTCGCGAAGATCATCTCGTCGGTCTTCGAGCTGGCCGCCGCGCTCCTGATCATGGTGCTCCTGTCGTGGGAGCTCCTGCTGGCGGCGCTCGTCGTGCTCCCCATCATCGCGGCGGTATGGGGGCCGCTCCTTCGAAGGGTCAGGCGGGGCGACCAGTCGATCCTGAACCTGGCGGGCGAGGTGAATTCCCACATCCAGGAGACGCTGTCCGGCATTCGGCTGGTGAAGGCGTCGGGGGCCGAGGACCACGAGCGAAAGCGCTTCGGCGCGCTGACCTGGGCGTACTTCAAGGCCTTCATCCGGACCGAGCGTTGGCGCGCCCTGTCGCATCCGCTTACCGAGACGATGTCGGCGCTCGGGACGGTGGTCATTCTCTGGTACGGGACGCGCCTCGTGCTCCAGGGGGGTGCCCTGTCGGCCGAGGAGTTCGTCGTCTTCCTGGCCTTCTCGATGAAGCTCTATTCGCCGGTCAAGTACCTTGGGAAGCTCCCGGCCATCATCCAGCCAGGGATCGTCGCCTCGGAG
>JBJHBX010000178.1:2393-6191 GCA_050485725.1 Gemmatimonadales bacterium
GTCTTCGAGTTCCTCGACGCGCCCATCGAGGTCGAGAACAGGGACGGGCCGCGGAGTTTCGAGGGCGTGCACGAAGCCATCGACTTCGAGGGGATCTCCTTCCACTACCGCGAAGGGGAGCCGGTGCTCGACGACATCAGCTTCCGGGCCCCGGCGGGAAGCGTGACCGCCCTGGTGGGTCCGAGCGGTGCGGGGAAGACGACGCTCGTGGACCTGCTGGGCCGCTTCCACGATCCCACCGCGGGGCGGATCCTCCTCGACGGGGTCCCCCTGTCGGAGTACCGGATGTCGTCGCTCCGCCACGGGCTCGGGATCGTGTCGCAGGAGACCGTCCTCTTCCACGACACGGTCCGCGCCAACATCGCCTACGGGATCGAGGACCGTGTCACCGACCAGGAGCTCGAGGCGGCGGCGCGCGCGGCCCACGCCCACGGCTTCATCGAGCGGCTGCCGAAGGGATACGACACCCTGGTGGGAGAGCGGGGGACCCAGCTCTCGGGCGGGCAGCGACAGCGGATCGCCATCGCGCGGGCCATTCTCCGGGATCCCCCGATCCTGATCCTGGACGAGGCCACCTCGGCCCTCGACTCCGAGTCCGAGCGCCTGGTGCAGGAGGCCGTGGAGCGGCTCCTGGAGGGGCGCACCGTCTTCGTGATCGCGCACCGCCTGTCGACGATCCAGCGGGCCGATCACATCCTGGTCCTCGAGGCGGGGAGAATCGTGCAGCGGGGGACCCACGAGCATCTCCTGGCGGAAGGGGGACTCTACCGCCACCTCCACGACCTCCAGTTCCAGCCGGCATGACCCGGCCGCCCGTCCGGGCCACCCCGGGTCACCGGCTCCAGGACCTCCTGATCCGCTCCGTGGAAGGGGCCGTGCGCCTCCTCCCCGAGGGGCTCGTCACGCGGCTCGGCGGGGCCATGGGGTGGCTCGTGGGCGGGGCCCTTCGCATCCGCCGGGGCGTGGTCGAGGCAAACCTGCGACAGGCCTTTCCGGACCGTGATCCCGCCTGGATCGGCCGCACCGCCGGCAGCTCCTACGTGCACCTGGGGCGCGAGGGGGTCGCGATCCTCCGCCTCGGCAAGCTCGGCCCGCGCGAGGTGTGGGAGCGGACCGAGGTCGAGGGAATCGAGCACCTGCGCGAGCCCCTCTCGCACGGTCGTGGCGTCGTTCTCCTGACGGGCCACCTGGGGAACTGGGAGATCGGCGGCGCCGCGATGGCGGTCCGCGAGATCCCCATCGACGTGGTGGCGAAGCGGCAGAACAATCCCCTCTTCGACGCGCGCATGAACCGGACCCGCGAAGCGCTGGGCATGAGGGTCATCGACCGCGACGGGGGAACGAAGCACATCCTCCGGTCGCTCGGCGAAGGGCGCGTGGTGGCGCTCGTGGCGGACCAGAACGTGCGCCATGCCGGCGTCTTCGTGGACTTCTTCGGTCGACCCGCCTCGACGGCCCGGGGGCCCGCCCTTCTCGCGATGCGGACCGGGGCTGCCGTGGTGTTCGCGTCGGCGATCCGCCTTCCCGGAAGCCGGGCCCGCTACCGGATCCGCTGCGTGCCCCTGGCGCCCCCGACCGGGTCCGATCCCGAGGCGGGGACCCGCGACCTGCTGCGCCGCTACCTCGCCGCCCTCGAGGACGATATCCGATCGGCTCCCGAGCAGTATCTCTGGGCCCACAAGCGGTGGAAGACCCGGCCCGAGGGCGAGGCGCCGGAGGCCCATCGGCCCGGCAGGCAGGAACAGGCCTCCTCGGTCGCTGTACCAAGGGGGAACGAAATTTCCGACGATCCACCCTCCCTCCCCGACCCTGAAGCCGGGGCATCCCCCAGCCGGGAGATCCCGTGATCCACATCTGCATTCCCGTGCGCGACGAGGCCGGAACCATCGGCATCCTCCTCTGGAAGATCCGGAAGGTCATGGCCGGTTTCGGTCGCGACTACGAGATCTCGGTGCTCGACGACGCCTCAACCGACGGCACCTCCGAGGTCGTCGAGCGCTACCGCCGTCTCCTTCCGCTGCGCCTCGAGCGGACGGAGACGCGGATCGGCTACGGGGCCGCCTGCGAGCGGCTCCTCAAGGGGGTCGCGGAGCGATCGAGCTATCCGAAGCGCGACGTCGCGGTAACGCTCCAGGCCGATTTCACCGAGGATCCGGACGACCTGGTCGCCATGGTGAAGGCGGTGGAGGGGGGCGCGGACCTCGTGGCGGGCCGGCTCGCCGAGGGCGGGCTTCCCGGCTCCTTCCGGCTGACCCGGCGCGTGGCCCGGCTCCTCCTCGGGAGGGGGGCACGCTCCGCCCCGGTTTCGGACCCCCTCTCCGGCTTCCGGGCCTACCGGGTAGTGGTGCTGAAGAAGGCGTTCCGCGATGCAGAGGAGGCGGCCGGGACCCCCACCCCCTCGCCGGGTGCCGCGGGCGCGACCTGCCCGTGGGCGGCGAACCTGGATCTCCTGGCCCGCACGGCTCCGCACGCCCGGCGGATCGACGAATCCCCCTACGCCCTCAGGCTTGAGCCCCGGTCCAGGCCCACCCGCTTCCGGGCCATGGACGAGCTCCGTGCGCTCCTTCCCTTCCGCCGGCTCCGCTGGAGCCCGTCCGGGGAGGCGGCATGAGGACCGCCTCGAGGCTGCGCTTTCCGGCACTGGCGCTCGCGGGACTGCTCGCGGCTCCCGTCCTTCCCGCAGCGGACGCCGCCCTGGTCCACGCGGTGATCGAGGCGCAGGACCTGAGAGACCTTCCCACCGCCGGGGGCGTCGCGCAGCCCGCTTCGACCCCCTTCGGCGTGGGCGAGCGCATGGAGTACCAGGTCAAGCTCGGTATCGCGAGCGTCGGAAACGGCCACATGACCGTGCATGGGATCGAGACGATCCGGGGGCACCGTGCCTACCACGTCTCCATGGGGATCCGTGGAGGGATCCGCTTCGTGGCCCGGGTCGACAACCTCTTCGAATCGTGGATCGACGTGGAGACCCTGGCCAGCCACCGGTTCATCCAGGACCAGGACGAGCTCCGGACCCAGCGCCACCGCCAGTTCGACTTCTTCCACGCGGAGCGCCGCTTCGAGCGGGCCGACGGAGAGGAATCGGGTGAGCTGATCACGCCCTTTCCCCTCGACGACATCTCGTTCGTCTACTACGCCCGGACGCTCCCCCTCGAGGTGGGGAAAACGTACACGCTGAACCAGTACTTCCGTCCCGACCGGAACCCGGTCATTCTCCAGGTGCTCCGCAAGGATCGGGTCACGGTGCCGGCCGGGACCTTCAACACGATCGTCGTCCGGCCGATCATCCGAACCCGCGGGCTCTTCTCGGAGGGGGGCGAGGCGGAGATCCACTTCACCGACGACAATCGCCGGCTGATGGTCTACATGCAGTCGAGGGTGCCGGGAATGAACCTCTCCCTGCACCTGAGGGATTTCACCCCGGGCAGGCCGCTCAGGACCTTCAGCGGGGGTGTCCTTCCCCCGCACGTGCAGAGCTCCGGCACCGGCTCGGCACGCTGAGGCCGGCTTTCCACGCCGGGGCCGGATTCCGCACGCCGGGGCCGGTTTCCCATGTCGAGGCCGGCTTCACCTCCGGGCTCAGCCGACCGGATCCGCCTCCATCAGGAAGAGCGACGGCCCGCGGAGCTTCCTTCCCTTGACCCGGATCTCGAAGGTGTACTTCCCGGGGCGTGGGAAGACCACCGACTCCAGGGGGAGGATCAGGCGCGTGCGCGGGGGTGGCCGGTCGGCGGGGCGGGCGTCGACCTCGGTCTCTCCGTCCACGGTCACCGAGGGCCTGCCGTCGGGCCCGACGAG
>JBJHBX010000179.1:0-6178 GCA_050485725.1 Gemmatimonadales bacterium
TCGGCCATGGTGCGGTCGCGGGGTGGAAGGAGGCGGGGCGTCGGTGGTTGCTCCACGGCCGTTTTCTCGCATCTTTCAGCGGTCATGTCAACGGATCTCTCCCCTCCGGCCTCGCCGCGCGCGGCCGCATCTTCCGCCGTCGCAGGAGGCCCTGCTCGCGGAACGCCCGTCGTACCCGGCCGCACCCGCGCCTGGATCGAGGTCCGCGGGGCGGCGCTGGCCCGGAACCTTGCCCGCATCCGGAAGGTGCTCGAGGAGGCGAGTTCGCACCCAGCGACCGGCGGCGGCTCCGATGCCTCCGCCGCCCCCGGGGTCATCGCCATGGTGAAGGCCGATGCGTACGGGGTCGGCGTGGCGGAGGCGGTGACCGTGCTTCGCGAGGCCGGGGTGGCGGGGTGGGGGGTCGCGACCCTTGACGAGGCGCTCGAGGTGCTGGCCCTGGGGGTCACGGAGCCGGTGCAGATCTTCTCGCCCCTCCTTCCCGAGGCCTTCGTGCGCGCCGTCGAGGCCGGTGCTCGGCCCTCGCTCTCCGATCCGGAGCTCCCGGCGGGTCTGCCGACCAGGGGCCCTGCGGGTGCGTCCGGGCGGGCGGAAGGGGGTTTCGACCTCGAGATCGACACGGGGATGGGGCGGGCCGGGGTGCCGCTCCCTGCCACGGAGGCGCTCGCGGCGTGGGCCGAGCGGCTGGTGGATCGGCTCTCCGTGGGCCCCGTTGTCTGGGTGGGTGTCTTCACGCACCTGCACTCGGCGGACGAGCACACCGCCGCCGGCGACGAGGCCGTGGCGGAGCAGGCCGCCCGGTTCAGGGGCGCCGTGGCGGCCCTCGACGCCGCGCGTGCCGCCCGCGGACTGCCGCCGCTCCGGACGCATCTCGCGAACTCCGGCGGGGCACTCCGCTTTCCGCGGCTCGCGGTGGAGTTCGATGCGGTCCGCCCGGGGATCGCTCTCTACGGAGGCGGATCTGCCAGGGATGCGGGGCTCGACGAGGTCATGGCGGTCCGGGCGCGGGTGCTCCGGGTGGTCAACGTGCCCGCGGGAACCACCGCGGGCTACGGCGCCACCTACCGCGCCTCGGACCCGGAGCGGTGGGCCACCCTCGGCATCGGGTACGGCGACGGGCTCCCGCGGGCACTCTCGAACCGGGCCGAGGTGCTCCTCGGCGGGCGCCGGGTCCCGATCGTCGGACGGATCAGTATGGACATGACCGTGGTAAACGTTTCGGGGGTGGACGAAGTCCAGGTGGGCGACGTGGCCACGGTGGTGGGAAGCGACGGCGAGGCGCGCATCTCCCTGGACGAGGTCGCCCGGTGGGCATCGACGATCGACTACGAGGTCATGACCGGCTGGTCCCGGCGCCTTCCGCGCGTGTGGATCGACGAGGTGGAGGGGTGAGGTGACGCGAGAGGTGACGCCAGGGCAGGCGAGACCGGGCCGGGAGGCCCTGATCGCCGCGGCGGGTCACGCGATGGGTCGGGCTCATGCCCCGTACTCGGGGTTTCCGGTGGGCGCGGCCCTCGAGACGGCGACCGGCGAGGTGTTCGCGGGATGCAACGTCGAGAACGCCTCGTACGGTCTGACCCAGTGTGCCGAGCGAAACGCGGTGGCGGCGGCGGTGGTGGCGGGGCATCGGTCCTTCCGGCGCATCGCGGTCGTGACCCGCGACCGGCTTCCGACCCCGCCCTGCGGGGCGTGCCGACAGGTGCTGGCGGAGTTCTGCGAGGAACTCGAGATCGTGTCGAAGGCGGGTCATGCGACCCAGACGTGGATGCTGAGTGAACTCCTTCCCGCGCGGTTCCTCTTCGTTCCCCAGGGAACGAAGGTGGACACGCGGGTTCATGGCGGGGAGGAATCCCCGGTTGAAGAGGATCGGAACGGGTGAGAGAAGAGAGGATGGGGGGCCTGCCTGAGGGCCGGCTCCGGGCGGTCCGGGGCGGGTACCGGGAGCGGTTCGCTCTGGTCGCGCTGTCGGGCCTCGCCCTGGGTGGCTGCTCCGACGCGATCCCCACGTCGGGCGACCCGGGGCTGATCCCGGTCGACGCGGAAACCTTCGTGGTGGAGCTTCCCTGGTCGGAGTTCGGCGCGGGCTTCCGGGTCGATGGCGGCTACGGCTCGGCACGGGATCTTCCGAACGCGGTGCTCTCGCGGGTCGTGGAGAGCGACGGTCACGCAAAGGGGCTCGTCCGCTGGACGCAGTTCCCGCCGGCCGTCCCCGTGCTGCTTCCCGGAAGCGAGACGGCGATCAACGACACGATCTGGACCCCGGTGGGCGGGGACCTGATCCTGAGGATCGATACCGCTCGCGTCATCGGCGGCGAGTCGTTTCGCATCGAGATGGAGCGGGTCGTGGAGTCCTTCGACCCCGCGTCCGTGAACTGGATCCACGCCGTGGACACGCTGGGCGACCGGCGGGCCTGGTCCATCGCGGGGGGCGGCGTACGCGTTCCGCTGGGCTCGGTGCAGTGGGAGCCGGCCCTCGGGGATTCGCTCTTTCTTCCCCTGGATTCGGCCACGGCGACCGCGCTCGCGGACCGCGCCGACGCGACCCGCTCGGTGATCGTCTCGACCCCTGACGACGGCGCCTACCTGCGGCTCTTCGACGCCTTCCTGCGGCTCAGGGTCCGCCCCTCCCTCCGGCCCGACACCACGCAGTTCCTTCAGCCGCTGAACCGGGAGATCACCTTCATCCACTCCGGCGTCGCCGACGGTTCGGACGACCGGATCTCGCTGGGCGGTGCGCCGGCGGTCCGGACCTCGTTCCGATTCGAGCTTCCACCCTCGGTCACGGCCAGCGGAGCGGTGTGCGGCGGGCCACCGACCTGCCAGGTCGAGCTCACCGCGGATCGGGTGGTCTACGCTGGAGTCGTGCTCACGTCGGTGGCACCCCTCGACCCGCTGCTGGCCCCGGTGGACACGATCTCGGTCGACATGCGGCCGGTGCTCGCGCCTGACCTGCTCCCGCGTGCGCCCCTGGGGCTGCCTCTCCAGGCGGCCGCCCGCAGGGTCCCCCCGTCGGCGTTCCGCGACCAGGTGGGGCGATCGGTCGAGATCGCGGTGACCCGCTACTTCCGTGACCTGGTCCGCGGCCCCGAGCCCGGCGAGGACCCCCTCACCTCCACGGTCAGCATCATGGTGGCGTCCGAGCCGTCGGGACTGGGCGTGGCCACTTTCGGCGGACCGGCCTCCGCCTTTCCCCCGCGGCTCCGGCTGATCCTGACCCGGTCCGAAGGAGTCTCGCTGCCATGACGCGCATCCACCGAACCAGGGCACGCTCGCACCAGCGACTGAGCCGGGCCCTCACCGCAGCGCTCCTCCTCGCCGGGGCGACCTTCCTCGTGGCGGAGTCGGCCCAGGCGCAGTCGCTCCTCTCGTCGGGAGGGCTCGGCATGCCCACCGGTCCCGCCGACGGCCGCGCCCGCATGCTCGGCGGCGCGGGCGTCGGGCTGAACGGGGGCCACTACTCGCCCACCGATCCCGCCGCCGCCGGATGGCTCTTCCTGGGCACGATCGAGGGCACGATGGAGGCGGGGATCGAGACGCTCGACGGAGGTGCGACGACCGGGCGCAGCCGTTTCCCCTCGTTCGGGATCGCCTGGCCCCTGGGCGGGAACGTCTACACGCTGGGCTTCTCGGGTGTGCTTTCGCAGGAGTGGCGCACCCAGGTGGCGCGTTCCATCGAGGTGGGTGAGGGGTCCGAGGTCGAGGCGCTCGACCGCTTCGAGGCGCGTTCCGGGATCGGCTCCTTCCAGCTCGGCATGGCGAGGCGGGTTTCCGAGTCCCTGTCGGTAGGCGCGAACGTCGGGCGCTACGTCGGATCGGCGGACCGGAGCTTCGCCCGGGAGCTCGACCCCACCGAGGTGGGCCCCGACGTGGAGCCCTTCACGGCGCAGGGACGCTGGCGTGCCGGGGGAACCTCGGTCACGGGGAGCGTCTCGTGGGACGTGAGCGCGCTGATCCGGGTCGGGGCCGGCGTCACATGGGGCGGAGACCTGGCCCTCGATCCGCTTGAGGGGACGAATGGAGGCCGGGTCACGGTGCCGATGCCGCTTGCCCTTCGGGCCGGCACGCACGCGAGCCTCGCTCCCGGCCTGGCCCTCGTGGCGTCGGTGACGAGTTCCGACTGGAGTGATGCCGCGGCGGCCCTCGGCGATGAAGGCGCCCCGGGGCGCACGCTGGACTGGGGTGCTGCGGTCGAGTGGGATGGAAGCCGGATCCGCAACCGGCGGATTCCGCTGGCCGTCGGGTACCGGAGCAGCGAGCTTCCCTTCTCCCGGTTCGGTTCGGCGGCCTCGGAGTCCGCCATTACCGGCGGGATCGGGATCCACCTGGTCGAGACCGAGGGCCTGCCGCTGGCAAGGGTGCACGTGGGGCTCGAGACCGGGAACCGAACCGCCGGAACCGCCGAGGAGTCCTTCTTCCGGACCACGGTGACCTTCCGCATCACGGGTCGCTGACCCGTCTGCCCGACACCCCGCCGATGCGCGTGCACCTGCACACCTTCGGATGCCGGGCAAACCAGTACGACACCGAGCGCATGCGGCAGGCGCTCGAGGGGCGGGGCTGGACCCCGGTCGCCGATCCGGACGGGGCCGACCTCGTGGTGCTGAACACCTGCACCGTCACGGCCCGCGCCGACGCCGAGGCGCGGCGCACGATCCGCAAGCTCCTGCGGGACCGGCCCGGCGTGCGCCTGGTGGTGGCCGGGTGCTCCACCGCGCGCGATGCGGAGCCGTTTCGCGGCCTCCTGGCCGATGCGGGAAGCGTCGTGGCCGGGCACGACCCGGCGGCAGTGGCCAATGCTGCGGGGGCGGGGTTCCCGGAGCTCGTGGAGCTGGCCAGGGCCTCCGGCCCCGGTATGCTTCTGGAACGACGCAATGCGGGCACCCGCGGCTGGCTCAAGATCCAGGACGGGTGCGACCGGAAGTGCAGCTTCTGCGCGACCCGGCTGGCCCGGGGCGCGAGCCGTTCGAGGCCCGCTCCCGAGATCGTGGCCGAGGCGCGCCTCCTGGCGCGCCATCACGCCGAGCTGGCACTGACCGGGATCCACATCGGCCACTGGGGGCGGGACCTCGACCCGCCCGAGACGCCGGCTTCCCTCGTGGCGAGGCTGCAGGCGGCGCTCACGGGGCGCCGCGTTCGCCTGGGGAGCATCGAGGCCACCGAGGTCGACGAAGCCATGCTCGGGCTCCTGCGCGGCGCGGGGGACAAGGACCGGGCGACCCTCGCGCCCCATCTGCACATGCCGCTCCAGAGCGGGAGCGACCGCGTCCTCCGGGCCATGCGGCGGTGGCACACCCGGGACGACTACCGCAGACGCGCCCTCGAGATTGCCGAGGCACTGGCGGCGCGGGGCCCCACGACCCTTTCGGGCGGTCCCGTACTGGGCCTCGGCGCCGACATCATCACCGGCTTTCCCGGCGAAACCGACGCCGACCATCGCGACACGGTACGCCTCGTGGAGGAGCTTCCCTTCACGTACCTCCACGTCTTCCCCTTCTCGCCCCGAGAGGGCACGGCGGCGGCAGACATGGCCCGCGAGAACCCCGTGCCGCAGCGCGTAGCGGCCGAGAGAGCCAGGGAACTGCGCGAACTTGGGGTCGCCAAGGGGGAGGCCTACCTGGCGTCGCGCGTCGGGGCCCGGGTGGAAGTAGTGGTGGAGCGGGAGCGGCCCGACGGGACGGCCCTGGGGCTGACGGAGGACTACCTGAGGCTGCCGGTGGAGGGGGGGAGGGGTAGGGAAGGGGCCCAGCTCAGGTCGGGGGTCATCGAGCGCGATGGGGACCGGTTCTTCGTGGGTCTCCCCGGGTTGGCGAGGACGGTCGGCGCCTGATCCCCTTCCTCAGGCCCGCCGCACCTCCGACTCCCGGGAACCAGGCAACGGGAAGGAGGGCGTCGCCATCGCGGCCCGGATCTCTCCCCCCGCTGGCTACCCCCCGTCCCCTCCCCGAGGGATGCGTGGGCCTTCAGAGCTCCACCCGGCGAAGGAGCTGGGCGTTCAGCGCCACGATCACCGTGCTCGCCGACATGAGGACCGCCCCCACGGCGGGGGTGAGGAGGACCCCCCATGCCGCCAGGACCCCCGCGGCCAGGGGAATCGCGACGATGTTGTAGCCCGCGGCCCACCAGAGGTTCTGGACCATCTTCCGGTAGGTGGCCCGGGAGAGGGTGATGATCCGGGGAA
>JBJHBX010000180.1:0-6123 GCA_050485725.1 Gemmatimonadales bacterium
CCACGCAGACCACGATGTAAGTCGAAACGAGCCAGAAGAGGACGCGGAATTCGGGCACGGCGAGCCCGAGACCTACGGCGATGACGTTTGCCGTGGTCAGCGCCGCCATCCCCCCCGCCAGCCCGAGTGAGGCTCCGCGCCAGCCCCGGTGGTAGGTCAGGAGGAAGGGAGGAATGAGCGCGCTCAGCCACAGGAGCACGCCGGATTCCTGCGTGACCCAGTCCGGCACCAGGATCGTGCCGAGGACGGGCGCCCCCAGGGCGAGGAGGGACAGTCCGAGGGCCCGCAGCGGAACGGGTGCCGGTCGCGGTGGACGCTCCTCGGATTCCACGGGCGAAGGGTCCCGGTGCGAAGGTGGAGGGGAGATCCCCGGGGGGCGACCGCCCCCCGGGGCACGTCCGGTTCAGCTGCGCGCGGCGGTCAGGGGCTCGCCACCACCGGTTCGTCGTTCACGAGGTAACCGGTGAACCAGTCCACGTACTCGTTCAGCCTTCGCACCAGGAGCCAGGGCTCGCCGGTGCGGGACATTCCGTGCGCCGAATCGGGGAAGAGCACCATGCGCACGGGCACGTCGTGCTTCTGGAGCGCCCGGAACCACTGCTCGCCCCCCTCGAGAGGGGTCCGGTAGTCGTTGATCGAGTGGATGATCATGGTCGGCGTCTTCACCCGGTCGGCCCAGACGATCGGCGAGAGCATCATGACCAGGTTGTAGCTCCCCTCCTCGCTGCTCTGGAAGGGCCAGGGCATCCCTCCGAACTCGTTCTCGACGAGGCTCGATGCGTCGGAAACGCCGTAGAACGACATCCAGTTCGTGATGGAGCGGTCCGTCACCGCCGTCGCGAAGCGCTGGTCGTGTGCGGTGATCCAGTTCGTCATGAACCCGCCGTACGAGCCGCCCGTGATGCCGAGACGGTCCGGATCGGCCAGGCCCCGCTCCACCGCGATGTCCACCGCCTGCAGCACGTCCTTCGTGTCATCGATGCCCCAGGCTCGAAGGGTCGAGAACTGGAAGTGCATGCCGTAGCCCGACGAGCCGCGCGGGTTGGTATAGAGCACGAACATGCCCTCGGCAGCGAGCATCTGGAACTCCGGGAACCAGGTGTCGGCATAGCGCGAATGTGGCCCTCCGTGGATGTAGAGCACGAGGGGATAGCGCTGCCCTTCCTGGTAGTCGACGGGGTAGACGAGCCAGGCGTCGATGTCGAAGATGTCACCCGATGGTGCATCGTTCGCGAGCATGTACTCGACCCCCCTCTCGGGGAGCTCGTTCAGCCATTCCCGGTTGTGGGGCACGCCCGCGTAGGTGAAGTGCTCGACGCGGGAGAGCCGCACCTGCCGGGTCCAGTCGGAGTTCACCGACGTGACCTGCCGCACGTTGCTTCCGTCGAGGTCGGCCACGAAGGCCTCCCATGGCTCCTCGGGGGTGGTCCGGATGAAGGCCATCTTTCCGCGGGCCACGTTCAGGTCGGCGCCGCTGAAGGTGTGACGGCCCTCGGTCAGGTACTCGACCGGGCCCCCCGCCGCGGCGGCACGGACGACCTGGTCGGTCCCTCCGACAGCCGAGGTCCAGAGCAGGTACCTTCCGTCCTGCGACCAGACGGGGCTGCCGATGGAGTAGACCCAGTCCTCGCGGGCGAGGTCCACCTCGTTTCCGTTCCGGATGTCGACCACCCGGACCCAGGGATCGGTGCGGGCTGCGGGGGTCAGGACGAAGGCCACCCGGTTTCCGTCGGGAGCCAGCGTCACCCCCCGCACCTGCCCCCGAACCCGGTGGAGGAGCTGGGGCTCACCGCCCGTGGCGGCGACCCGGTAGATCCCCCACTCGGTCGGTCCGTCGTCGTCCTCGGAGGGCTGGAAGTCCTCGTGACGCTCCTGTGGTGCCGGGGTATCCTCGGCGTCGATCTCGGCCTGCGTGTGGTTGACCGTATAGACGATCCAACGGCCGTCGCGGGAGAACTCCTGGAAGCTCTTGTTCACCTCGTCGGAGGTGATCTGGACCGCCTCCTCCCCGTCGCGGAGTCCGTCGGCGGGGACCCTGAAGAACTGGGTGTAGGTGCCCTCCTGGCCCCCGCCCCCCCCGAAGGGTCCACCACCACCGCCGCCACCGCCGCCCGGCGGGATGAAGGTGAAGGTGTCGTCGCGCTTGTAGACCGAGTGCTCGATCACGTAGACATCGCACTGCCGCTCGGCCTCGGTCCGCCCCCGCGTGGCCGGGTCGGTGGCACTGGTGAAGGCAGGCGGACCGGCGGGCCAGCAGTCACGCGGCTGTCCCCGGGGGGCCTGGGCCTGCTGCGGCGGCGTGGGCGTGTCGGCAGCCGCCGCATCGGACCGCACCTGCCGCGTCACGAGCACCCACTCACCCGAGGGGTGGAAGGTGAAGTTCCCGCTGATGCCGGGGATCCGGTACGCCTCCCCGCCGGGCTCCGCGAAGTTCAGGAAGTGGGTTCCACCCTCTCCCCCCCGCTGGGTGTTGAAGTAGATCCGGCGGCCGTCGGGCGTCCAGTTCGGGTTCGTCGAGTTCACCCCCTGCGTGCTCAGCCGCTGGCTCCGCCCCGTCTCCAGGTCCGTCCACCAGATGTGGCTGATGCGGTCGTTCTCCGCCCTGCGGATCGTCTGCACGGTGTAGAGCAGGTGCCGTCCGTCGGGGGAAAGCGCGGGCGAACTCATGTTCTGGACCCGGTAGTAGTCCTCGGGCTCGATGGTCCGGGTTTCCTGCGCGACGACGGTCGCCGGAAGGAGGACCACGAAAGCGAGGCCGGTGAGAAGGCGTCTCATGGGCAACGTCCTCGGGGAGGCCGCCTCCGCGGGCGGCTCGAAGAAGGGAAGATGTGGCAGATCCGTGGCATTATGGGATGCGGGGGGAAGGCCCGTCAATCGAAGAGGGAAGGCTGCGCCGCCCCGTCCTCGTCGCCTCCGGCCCCCTCCACGAGATCGGGACCGTCGTTCGCGGGGCGGTTCACGCGCGTCGACACCGGGTGCGCCCGGAAGGCGAAGGCGGCGCTCCGGGCCCCTTCGAGCACGCTCGCCAGTGCACCCGCCGGCTGCGGGTCGGTGAGCCAGCGCTCCCGCAGCTCCGAAGGCACCAGCACCGGCATCCGGTGGTGGAGTCCCGACAGGGGACCCACCGCGTCGGCGGTCAGTATCGTGAAGGTGTCGAGCGCGGCGTCGCCCCCCGGCGGTATCCACCGATCCCAGAGCCCCGCGAAGGTGAAGGGGGCGCGTCCGGATGCGTGGATGAACCACGGGGTCTTTCCTCCGGGGAGGCCCTTCCCCATCGCGCCCTCTCCGCCCCATGCACCCGTGCTCCACTCGTAGAACCCGTCGGCGGGCACGAGGCACCGGCGTGTCCGGAAGGGAACCCTGAAGGACGGCTTCGATCCGACGCTCTCCGAGCGGGCGTTGATCATCCGGCTTCCGATGGCTGGATCGTCGGCCCAGGCCGGCACGAGACCCCACCGGAGCGGGCGGCACACCGGTCCCCCTTCGTCCACGAGGACAGGCGCGAACTGGGTGGGCGCGATGTTGTACCGGGGGCGCGGATGGTCCTCGAGGAGCACTTCCACCCCGAGCGCCACCTGGAGCGCCTCCTGGTCGATCGTCAGCGTGTAGCGTCCGCACATGGGTCGCGACCTCCCTGAACATTTCCGGTCCTGCCGTCGTAGGAGAGGCGGAGGAGACGGGCCTCATCGAGCGCCGCTTCGGCGTCCGGTGGCGCCCGCTTCCCCGGTCACGCCCGGGGCCCCTCGACTCCCCCACGTCGTCCTTCATCAGAACTACACCACGGACACCCGCATGGAAACGCGCCTCGCCACCCACCCCCGCCGCGCACCCGGTTTGCCGGCAGCGCACCGGGCCCACCTTCCCGTCCTCCTTGCGCTGGCCGGGTTCGTTTTCGCGCTCCCGGCCCTCGGACAGTCACCCGGGGCGATCCCGCACACCTCTCATCACCTGGACAACGGGCTTCACGTGATCCTCGCGCCGGATGCCGAGGCCACCGCGGTCGCGGTGAACCTCTGGTACCGGGTCGGGAGCCGCAACGAGCGCCCCGGCCGGTCCGGCTTCGCCCACCTCTTCGAACACCTGATGTTCCAGGGATCGGAGAACGTGGCCGAGGGGGAGCACTTCCAGTTCGTGGAACGGGCCGGCGGCAGCCTGAACGCCTCGATCACCGAGGACCGGACGAACTATTTCCAGACGATGCCCCCCGAGCGGATCAACCTGGCGCTCTGGCTCGAGGCCGACCGCATGCGGTCGCTCCGGATCACCGAGGAGAACATGAAGCGCGAGGTGGAGGTGGTGAAGGAGGAGCGGAGGCTGCGGGTCGACAACGCCCCCTACGGGACCTCGCAGCTCGAAGTGGCCTTCTACGCCTCGTACGATCCCGAGGGGTGCTTCGCCTACGCACACTCGGTGATCGGATCGATGGAGGACCTGGACGCGGCGGAACTCCGCGACGTGCAGGACTTCTTCGACCTGTACTACGCCCCGAACAACGCGACGCTGGTCATCGCGGGCGCCTTCGACGAGGCCGAGGCCATGGAGCTGGTCCGGCGCTACTTCGGAGACATTCCCCGGGGGGACGACCCGCCCGAGGTGGCCTGCGACGCGCCCTTCGGGCACCTTCCGGTCACCCGGACCATGCATGACCCGAACGCCCAGCTTCACGGGCTCTGGATCGCCTACGGGAGCGTTCCGAGGAATCATCCGGACACGCCGGCCCTGGGCGTTCTCGCCCGGATCCTCGGAGACGGGCAGAGTTCGCGCCTGAACCAGGCGCTGGTCCGGGGCTCGGAGCTGGCGCTCCAGGCCTCGGCCGGGCACACCCCCCGCCTCGGTCCCGGTCTCTTCCAGTTCACGCTGATCGGAAGCCAGGGCGTCGAGGGCGAAACACTGCTCGAGGCCCTCGACGACGAGATCGAGCGGCTGCTCCGCGACGGGGTGAGCGAATCGGAGGTCTCGCGGGCGCGGAATCGCACCCTTGCCTCCACCGTGCTCTCGCGTCAGACGGTCATGGGGGTGGCCGAGGCGCTCCAGGCCGCCAACCACTTCCATGGCTCGCCCGAGGCCGCGTCCACCGTTCTCGACGAGATCGCGGCGGTCACCCCGGACGACGTGATGCGCGTCGCCCGCACTTACCTCGTTCCCACGCAGCGGGCGGTGGTCTTCACCGTGCCCGGCCCCGCACCCGTTTCCGGACAGGACCTGGAGGACGACCGATGAGCCGGCCCGTGAAGATCGGAACGACGCTCCCCGCTGCACTCCTGGCCATGGGACTCGTGGTGGCCCCCTCCACCGCCGATGCGCAGGCCGGACCACCTCCCCCGCTCGAGGCCAGGCCCATCGAGTTCCCCGCCTTCGAGCGCTTCACCCTCGGAAACGGGATCGACGTGCTGGTGCTCGACTACGGGACCCAACCCGTGGCGAGCGTGCGGCTCTTCTTCCGCGGTGGGTCGGCGTCGGTCCCACCGGACCGGGCCGGCGCAGTCGGACTCGTCTCGACGGTGCTGACGCGGGGTACCACGACCCGGTCCGCCGTCGAGCTCTCCGAAGCAATCGAGGGCGTCGGCGGGTCACTCTCGGCCGGCGCCGACCGCGACTTCTTCAACATCTCCACCACCGTGCTCACGGAGCACCTGCCCGTGGCCATGGAGCTCCTGGCCGACGTGGCGCGGAATGCCACCTTCCCCGACGACGAGGTGGAACTCGCCCGCCGGCAGACCCTCTCGAGCCTCCAGGCGCAGCTCGGACAGCCCCAGGCCATCGGCTCCAGGATCTTCAACGCCCGGGTGTATGGCGACCACCCCTACGGTGTCAGCGCGACCCCTGCCACCGTCGAGGCGGTGACCCGCGAGGACCTGGTCTCGTTCAGGGACCGCTACCTGCAGCCGGAGGGAGCGCTGCTGCTCGTGGCCGGTTCGGTGGACCGGGACGAGGTGGAGCGGCTGGCCCGGCTTCACCTGGGCGACTGGGAAGGCACTCCGGAGGTCGCGCCCGAACCTCCCGCACCGGATCCGGTCCTCGAAACCCGGATCTTCCTCGTTCACCGCCCGGGTTCGGTCCAGTCGGTGATCCTGGCCGGCAACCTCGGCGTGGACGGCGCCTTCGAGGACTTCCCTCCCCTGG
>JBJHBX010000181.1:0-6119 GCA_050485725.1 Gemmatimonadales bacterium
GTGGTGGGATCGGACGCGGTGATCCAGGATCCGGACCGGCTCGTCGTCTACGAGTCCGACGGCCTGACCCAGTACCGGGCACTTCCCGGCGCCGTGGTCCTCCCTGCCGACGCGGAGCAGGTGGCCCGGGTGCTCCGCATCCTGCACCGCGAGGGCATCCCGATGGTTCCCAGGGGCGCCGGCACCGGCCTCTCCGGAGGCGCCCTCGCCTCTTCCGGCGGTGTGATCGTCGGAACGGCCCGGATGAACCGCATCCTCGAGGTCGACCCCGAGAACCGGAGCGCGCGGGTGGAGCCCGGGGTCGTGAACGCATCGCTGACCCGCGCGACCCTCCCCCACGGGCTCCTCTACGCTCCCGACCCGTCCTCGCAGAGCGCGTGCACGCTCGGGGGGAACGTGGCGGAGAACTCCGGGGGGCCGCACTGCCTGAAGCACGGCGTCACGTCGCGCTACGTGCGGGCGCTCGAGGTCGTCCTCCCCTCCGGCGAACGCGTCCGGCTCGGTGGACCCGAGGCCGACGGCGAACTCGACCTTGTCGGCCTCTTCGTGGGCTCCGAGGGCTGCTTCGGACTGGCCGTCGAGATCGAGGTCGGTCTGATTCCCGCGCCCCGCGGCGTGCGCACCCTCCTCGGCATCTTCCCGTCGATGGAAGCGGCCGGGCGGGCGGTGACCGACATCATGGCGCGCGGGCTCCTCCCCGCCGCGCTCGAGATCGTGGACCGGGAGACGATCCGGGCCGTGGAGGCCTCGGTCTTCGCCGCCGGCTTCCCCGTCGATGCGGGGGCGGCGCTCGTCGTCGAGTTCGACGGGATCGAAGCCGGTCTCGATGACGAGATCGCGGTCGCGGCGGAGGCCTGCCGCGTGGCCGGCGCCTCGGAGGTGCGGACCGCGGCCAGCGAGGCCGAACGTGCAGCGCTCTGGAAGGGGCGGAAGAAGGCCTTCGGCGCGATGGGCCGGATTGCCCCGGACCTGCTGGTGCAGGACGCTACCGTCCCGCGCAGCCGACTCCCCGAGGTGCTGGCCCGGATCACCGAGATCGGGGAGCGTCACCGGCTGAGGGTCGCCAACGTCTTCCACGCCGGCGACGGAAACCTGCATCCCAACCTGCTCTTCGACCGCCGCGACGCCGACGAGCTCGCCCGTGTCGAGGCGGCCTCGCAGGAGATCATGGAGGTGTGCATCGAGGCCGGGGGGACGATCACCGGGGAGCATGGCGTGGGGATCGACAAGCGGAAGTATCTCCCCCTGGTCTGTCCCCCGCCGGTGCTCCGGGCCATGGGCGAAGTCCGGCGCGCCTTCGATCCGGATGGCCTCTCGAACCCCGGGAAGGTCCTTCCGGAAGGGTGGGGGCCTCCCTCGCCTCCCCGGTCTCCGGAACGCGGGCCCACGGCAGGCGGGACCGAGGTGGAGCCTTCAGCGTCGGAAGACGGCAAGCCGCCCACGGCACCCCGGATCCTCGGGCTCGAGCCGGCGGACCTCGTCGTGCGTGCCGAGGGCGGGGTCACCCTGGACGCGCTGGGCGAAGCCGCCGCCCTGCATGGGCAGTGGCTCCCCTTCGACCCCCCCGGGGACCCGGCGACGATGACCCTCGAGGAGGCCCTCCTGGGAGGCCGCCCGGGCCCGCTCCAGGCGGGGTACGGGCGGATGCGCGACCACGTGCTGGGGATCCACCTGGAAGCCCGCTCCGGAGAGCGACTCGAGCTCGGCGGCACCGTGGTGAAGAACGTGGCGGGGTTCGACCTGGTCCGGCTGGTGGTCGGGAGCCAGGGACGCCTCGGCAGGGTCTCCCGGGTCACGCTGCGGCTCTTTCCGGTTCCCCCGTCCGACCGGACGATCCTCTGGAACGCGGAGTCGGACGGGGAGGGACTCGAACTGGGGCGCGCCCTGGCCTCGCTTGGCCTCCCGGTGGCGGCCCTGAGCCTCTTCCGGGGAGCGTCGGTGCCGGGGGGCGGAGCGGTCGCGGCCAGGCTCCACGGCTCTCTCGCGGCCGTCGAGGAGATGGCGCGGGAGCTGGAAGGCGCAAGGGGCTCCTCCCTGTCCCTCGATGGAGTCACCTCGCGGGACTTCTGGCGGGCACGCGTGCTGGAGGCGGGCGGTGCGGGGCCGGTGAACGACGCCGGCGTGCATCCGCCTCACACCCTCGGGGCCCGCGCGGCGGGGCGCCCCTCCGACGCCGCGCGCCACCTGGCGCTCCTGGGTCCCCTGCTGGAGGGGCCCGGTGCTTGGTGGTCCGTCCATCTCGTCGACGGGGGGATCGACCTGCGGGTTCCCGTCGCCGCGGCCAGGGAGGACGGCCTCCGGGGGCGCATCGGCCAGGAGATCGCGGGAGCCGGCGGGCGCCTGCGTTTCGACGGGGAGCGCGTCGATCCCGGTGACCCGGTGCGGGCGGCGCTGCACGACCGGATCGCGGCGGTCTTCGGCCCGCCGTCGACCGGTGGCGTGAGATGAGCACTCGCTCCGCCAGGGAACCGCGTCCGACGGACTCCGAGGTCGAGGCAAGGCCGTCCGCCGAGGAGGGTGAAGAGGCTGCAGTGGGCGCGATTCCCCCGGACGCTGCCTCCGAAGCCGGCTCGAAGGAAGGGTCGGACGCGTCCGGTGCCGAGCCGAGTGCTGAGCCAGGCCCCGGGCCGAGCCCCGAGCCCCTGACCGAGCTCAGGATCCGCCGGCCGGCGGACCGTGGCCTCGTGGGCATCGTTCCGGTGGACCCCGTGGCCGTGGTCGAGGCCTCGGTGATCCGTGCCCGGACGGCGCAGGCCGGCTGGGGGGCACGCCCCGTCACCGAGCGGGTGGACCGGATGGCCGGGCTGCGTCGCGAGATCGGCCGCAGGGTCGACGACGTCGTCGACCGGATCGTGGCCGAGACCGGGAAGCCCGAGGAGGAGGCGCTCGCCGAGGTCCTCGTCGTGATGCGGCTGATCCGCCACTACGAGCGGCGGGCCCCGAAGGTTCTGGGCCCCCGGCGGGTCGGGAGCTGGCCGGTTCCGGGAGGACGCGCTCGGGTGCTGCAGGAGCCCATCGGCGTGGTCGGGATCCTGGCGGCATGGAACTACCCCTTCGTGCTCGGAATGGAAGCTGTGGTCACCGCGATCTTCGCCGGGAACGCCGTCGTTCTGAAGCCGTCGGAGCACACGCCCTTCACCGGGGCGATCGTCCCCGAGATCTGCGAATCGGCCGGGCTCCCCGAGGACCTGGTGCTGGTGGTCCAGGGCGACCGCGTGACCGGCGAGGCCCTCGTGGACGCGGGCATCGACCACCTGCACCTGGTGGGGGGGCCGGCCACGGGTCGGGCGGTTCTCGAGCGGGCCGCCCGTCGACTGCTCCCCGTCTCGCTCGAGCTCGGCGGGAAGGATCCCGCGCTCGTGCTGGCCGATGCCGACCTTGACCTGGCGGCAAGGGGGATCGCCTTCGGTGCCTTCTACAACGCGGGGCAGACCTGCGTCTCGACGGAGCGGGTCTACGTCGAGCAGGAGGCGTACGAGCCCTTCCTTCGCCGCCTGGTCCGGGCCGCCGAGGGACTCCGGGTCGGAAACGCCGGAAACATCGACGTGGGGCCGATGACCCTCGATTCCCAGCTCGAGAAGGTCGAGGCCCAGGTGCGCGACGCCGTCGAACGGGGAGCACGGGTGCTCGCGGGCGGCGAGCGAGCGGACCCGGCGTCGAACATCTTCCTTCCCACCGTGCTCGCCGATGTCCCCGACGGCGCGACGGTCCTCGAGGAGGAGAGCTTCGGACCCGTCGTGTCGGTGGTCCCGGTCCGCGATGCCGACGAGGCCATCGCCCGCGCGAACGGGCACCCCATGGGGCTCTTCGCATCGGTCTGGACCCGGGACCTCAGGCGCGGCCAGGAGGTGGCGGGGCGCCTCCGGGCCGGAGGCGTCTCGGTCAACGACACCCTGTCGCACTGGTCGATCCCGGGGCTCCCGATGGGGGGCGTGGGCGCCTCCGGATGGTCGCGCGTGCATGGAGACGAGGGGCTTCTGACCTTCAGCCGGAGCCGGGCCCTTCTCGTGCGTCGCGGGTCGCGGCGACGAGATCCCTGGTGGTTCCCGTACGGCCCCCGGGCCCGCCGCTTCTTCCGGGCCGCCCTGGGATGGGAGCAGCACCGGGGGCTGAGGGGGGCCGTGGCGACGGTCGTCCGCCTGTTCAGCCGGGAGATCCGATGACGGTGCATCCGGAGCGGAGCGGCGAGGTGCCCGGGGCGGCGTCCGATGCGGGGGCGCGCCTCGCCACGGCGCTGGCCGGGCAGGAGGAGCTGCTCGGGCACTGCGTGCACTGCGGCTTCTGCCTTCCGGTGTGTCCGACCTACCAGGAGCTCGGGGACGAGGCCGACTCACCCCGGGGGCGACTTCACCTGATGCGGGCGGTGGTGGAGGGTCGCCTGGATCCCGGTGCGGACGCGTTCCACCTGCACCTGGACCGATGCCTCGGATGCAGGGCGTGCGAGACGGTCTGCCCATCGGGCGTGGCCTACGGCCACCTCCTCGAGCACGCCCGCGAGGTCTCGTCGGTCGCCCACCCGCCGGGGCGCCTGGCCCGGACCCTGCTGGCGCTCGTGGCCCGTCCCGCCCTCCTCCGGGCATGGATGGGGGCAAGCCGGCTCCTGAGGGGGAGCGGAATTCCGAGCGCCTTCGCGGCGTTGACGCCGGCGGGCGGCGCCCTCCGCTCGGCACGCCTCGGCTCCGCGATGCTCGCGGCGTCGGCACCGGTCCGGCTCGACCGGGCCGGCCCGGGCCCGGAAGCGGCTGGAACCGCGCGGCCCGGCTGCTCGCTGGCCCGGGTCTCCCGGGGCCCCGTGGCGATGCTCGAGGGATGCGTCCAGCGGCACCTGTTCTCGCATGTGAACGCCTCGACCCGGCGCGTCCTCGAGGTGAACGGCTGGTCGGTCATCCCGGTAACGGCGCAGGGCTGCTGCGGGGCGCTCCACGCGCATGCCGGCGACCTCACCTCGGCTCGGGCCCTGGCCCGGGCCAACATCGAGGCCTTTCGGGCGTCCGGGGCCGAGTGGATCGTCGCGAATGCCGCCGGCTGCGGCGCCGCGATGCGGGAGTACACCGGACTCCTGGGTCCCTCCGATCCCGACGCGGCGTGGTTCTCGGAGCGGGTCCGCGACGTGTCCGAGCTCCTGGCCGGCGCCGGCATGGAGCCCGTCCGGGGAGGCTCGCTCCCCCTGAAGGTCGCGTACGATCCCCCCTGCCACCTCCTCCATGCCCAGCGCGTGTCCGGCCCGGTCGAGGGGATCCTCGACGCCATTCCGGGGCTCGAGCGAGTCCACCTGGAGGATGCGGACCGCTGCTGCGGGGGCGCGGGAATCTACGGAATCACGCACCCCGAGCTCGGCGGGCGGATCGGTGCGGGGAAGGTGCAGGCGATCCTCGCGTCGGGATGCGAGGTGGTGGCGACCGGGAATCCCGGCTGCGCGATGCAGATCGGCGCGGGACTTCTCCTGGCCGGGAGCCGTGTCCGGGTGTGCCACCCGGTGGAGCTGCTCGACGAGAGCTACCGGCGCGGCGGACTTCATGGAGGGGGGCGGGGGTGAACCACGACGGAACCATGGATCATCGCGGCGCGGACCAGGTGCCGGATCTCGCCTCGCTGGCGCCGAGGATCCTCGAGGAGGCACGCAGGAGGGAGGGGGAATGGTGCGGTTTCCTCATGGAGCTCGCGGCGCTCGAGTCTCCCTCCACCGAGCCTGAAACGCAGGCCCCTGTCCTGGCATTGCTCTCGGATGCCTTCGGCGACCTCGGCATGAAGGTCCGAAGGCTTCCGGGGCGTGAGAGCGGTGGCATGCTCCTCGCCCGTCCTCCGCGCCCCCTGCGCGGCCCCTGGCAGCTCGTTCTCGGGCACTCCGACACCGTCTGGCCCGTGGGCACGCTCGCACGGATGCCGCTGACGCGGGATGCGACCACGATCCGCGGGCCGGGCGTGTTCGACATGAAGGCAGGGCTGACCCATGTCGTCATCGCGCTCCGCATCCTCCGGGAGCTGGGCATCGAGCCCACGGTGGCTCCGGTCGTCTTCATCAACTCCGACGAGGAGACCGGGAGCGACGACTCCACGCGCCAGATCGTGCGGCTGGCCAGGGGGGCTGAACGTGCCTTCGTTCCCGAGCCCGCCCTTGG
>JBJHBX010000182.1:0-6084 GCA_050485725.1 Gemmatimonadales bacterium
TCCCGGGGGCATTGCCGGGGCCTTTCCCGGGGGGATCCCGGGCTTCGGCCCACCGCCCGACGAATGGTCCGACCTGGAGGCACGGCTCGCGGGGGCCGAGCTCCCCACCCACGCCAGGGAACGGGCGGATCGCGAGTTCACCCGGCTGACCCGGCTGAACCCTGCAAGCCCCGAGGCGGGGGTGATCCGGGGCTACCTGGACTGGATCCTCGACCTGCCGTGGGACCGGCGCGGGCCGGAGCGGGTGGACGTCGCCCACGCCCGCGAGGTGCTGGAAGCCGCCCACCACGGTCTCGAAGAAGTCAAGGACCGGATTCTCGATCACATCTCGGTCCTGTCGCTGGTGGGAGACCTGCGGGGTCCGGTCCTCTGCCTGGTGGGGCCACCCGGCGTCGGGAAGACCTCCTTCGCCCGCTCCATGGCCCGGGCCCTCGACCGCCGGTTCGTCCGGGTGGCCCTCGGCGGTGTTCGCGACGAGGCGGAGATCCGGGGGCACCGGCGCACCTACGTGGGGGCGCTCCCGGGCCGCATCCTCCAGGGCATGCGCAGGGCGGGGGTATCGAACCCGGTCTTCCTCCTGGACGAGGTCGACAAGCTGACCCGCGACGCCCACGGCGACCCGTCGTCGGCGCTCCTCGAGGTCCTCGACCCGGAGCAGAATCGCGCGTTCCAGGACCACTACCTGGAGCTGGACTACGACCTCTCCGACGTCCTCTTCCTTGCCACCGCGAACACGCTTGGCGGCATCCCCGAGGCGCTTCGCGACCGGATGGAGGTGATCCGCATTCCCGGGTATCTGGAGACCGAGAAGCGGGTCATTGCCCGCACCTTCCTGCTCCCCGCGCAGCTCAGGCGGCACGGCCTCGCCCGCGCCCGGGTCGAGCTCCCCGACGAGGTGGGAGGGTGGCTGATCGAGCAGTACACCCGCGAGGCGGGGGTACGGGAACTCGATCGGACGCTGGCCCGGGTGGCCCGGAAGCTGGCGCGCGAGGCCGCCGAGGGCACCCGTGCCGTGGACGCCGCCGAGACCCTCGGCCCCGACCGCCTGCGGGCGCTCCTCGGACCACCGACGCTCCTCCGCGCCGGGCGCGAGGAGGGGAGTGACCGGATCGGGGTCGCCACCGGGCTTGCCTGGACGCAGGCCGGGGGCGAGATCCTCGACGTGGAGGTCGCGGTGCTCCCGGGATCGGGGAAGATCCAGCTCACCGGCACCCTGGGTGACGTCATGAAGGAGTCCGCGGTCGCGGCGCTGAGCTACGCCCGTGCCCGGGCCGGGCAGCTCGGGCTCGACCCGCACTTCCACCGCGAGGTCGACGTGCATGTCCACGTCCCCGAGGGGGCGACCCCCAAGGACGGCCCCTCGGCCGGGGTCACGATGGCGCTCGCGCTGATTTCCGCCCTCACCGGCCGCCCCACGCGCCCCGGGGTGGCGCTGACCGGCGAGCTCACCCTGCGCGGACGGGTCCTTCCCGTGGGCGGGATCCGCGAGAAGACGGTGGCCGCGCTCCGCCACGGCTTCGGCTGCGTCCTTCTCCCCGACGGGAACGCCGGTGAGCTCGAGCTCCTCCCCGCCGAGGTGCGACGCGATCTCCGCATCGTTACCGTTCAAGGCATGGACCAGGTCCTGGACGAGGCGCTCGAGGCCCGGGCCTCCGGCGCCGAGCTCGTGGACCCCTTCACGCCCTTCACGCACGGTTCCCACTGATGTCCGCCGCCGACCCGATGGTCATCCGGAGCGTGGAGTACGCCGGCACCCTGGTCGACGCGAAGGCGCCCTACCCCGGCGACCTGCCCCAGGTGGCCTTTTCCGGACGTTCCAACGTCGGGAAGTCCTCGCTGATCAACACCCTCCTGCGGCGGACCCGGAACAGGATCGCCCACGTCTCGGCCACCCCGGGCAAGACCCAGGCGCTGAACTTCTTCCGGGTGAACGACCGCTTCTTCCTGGTCGACCTGCCGGGATTCGGCTACGCCAGGGTCCCGCACGCCGTACGTGATGCCTGGAAGCCGCTCGTGGAAGGCTACCTGGCCCGCCCCGACGGCCCGAAGGCGGTGGTGCACCTCGTGGACGTGCGCCGGGGACCCACCGACGACGACCGCCGCATGCTCGACTACCTGGCCCAGGTCGGGATCCCGACACTGGTGGTGCTGACCAAGGTGGACAAGCTCCGCCACGCGGCACGCCAGAAGCGGATTCGCGAACTCCAGGAGGAACTGGGGCTGGACCCCGAACAGGTGGTGGCGTCGTCGGCCCAGACCGGCGAGGGGCGGGAGCAGATCCTGGCGGCGCTCCTGTCGGTGCTCGAGGAGGGGAGTTGATTCCGCGGGGGATCGTGGCCGTGGTCGCGCTCCTCTCCGCCGGAGGGTGCGGCCTGCTCTTCCAGGAGTCGGAAGGGCCGCCGGTGCCCGCCTCCACGCGCCCTCCCGAGGCCGTCACACCCCCGGCGGAACCGGTGGACCCCGACGATCTCCGGCTGGCCGGCGGGATCCCCTCGGGCCACGGTACCCTGCGCCAGGAGGAACTCGCGATCCGACTTCGCCGCGGAGAGCTCGAACTCTTCGTCGTCCCCCTCGAGGAAGCGGTGATCCGGACCGCCGCCCCCGACACCTGGGAGCGGCTTTCCGCGCTCCGGCGCGCCCACCTCCAGTGGTTCGGCGAGCGGACGGGGTCTGACGCGCCCTACCGTCTCTTCATGGTGGCGCTCTACACCGAGGCCGAGCCCCTCCCCTTCGAGCCCGACGAGCTCGCGGTGGTCACGGGGGGAATCCGGCTGAGGGCGGTGCTCCACCGCGGGCTGACCCCGGCCTGGGACCAGCAGCGGATCCAGCCCGGCGAGCCCCAGATGGCGATCTACGCCTTCCCCCCCGAGGTGCGCCTCGACGCCGACCTGGAGGTCGAGTACCACGAGGTGCGAAGCCGGGACTGGGCCCGGGTCCTCCCGGTGGTCGAGGCGGAGCAGGCGCGGGTCCGGGCCAGGGCCGGCGGAGGCTGACCCGGCCCCCGGGGGGCCGGGGATCGAGTCAGTCCAGCCCGAACTTCCGGATCTTCCGGTAGAGGGTCCGCTCCCCGATCCCGAGGCGCTCCGCCGCCTCCCGCCGGTTTCCCCCGGTTTCGTCGAGCATGGCGCGGATCGCCGCCTCCTCCAGCGCCTCCATCGTCATGCCCGGGGGAACGTGGAAGGCCGCCGCCCCCGGTTCGACGACGCCGCTGGGGTCCGCAGTCCTCCCGTCGGGCTCGGCCGCCTCCTCGAGCGGGGATCCGACGGGAGGAGCGGAGGCGCCCGGCGGCAGCGCCCGCGCTCCGGCCACCGGTTCGCCGCCCCGCTCCGCATCGCGCCGATAGGCCTCGAACTCGCGGCGCAGCTCCTCCATGTCGACCCGGAGCTCCACCAGCGTCCTGAAGACGAACTCGAGCTCGGGCCGTATCGAAGGAACGCCAGCGGGCGGGGGAGCGCGCGGCGCCGCGTCCTCGTCGGCGCCCCGGGACGGGTCCTGCCAGCGCACCGGCAGCCGCCCCCCGGTGCCCGGGCCCAGCAGCGTCACCTCGGGCCGTCGAACCTCGACCGGAAGGTCACCCGGCAGCACCTCGCGCCCGGGCGAGAGCACGACCATGCTCTCGACCAGGTTCCGGAGCTCGCGGACGTTCCCCGGCCAGTCGTGGCGTTCGAGGATCGCCATGGCCTCGGGGCTGACCCCGTGGAAGGGGCGGTCCACCCGGGCCGAGATCTCGCGGACGAAGTGGCGGATCAGGAGGGGAATGTCTCCGCGTCGCTCCCGGAGGGGTGGAAGCCTCAGGTCGAGAATGTTCAGCCGGTAGTAGAGGTCCCGCCGGAACTCTCCCCGCGCCACCGCCTCGCGGAGTTCGCGGTTCGTGGCGGCCACGATCCGGACATCGACGGAAATGGGGCTCTCTCCCCCGACCCGCATGAACTCGCGCTGCTCGAGCACCCGGAGGAGCTTGGTCTGCGTCGAGAGCGGCATCTCGCCGATCTCGTCCAGGAAGAGGGTCCCGCGGTTCGCGAGCTCGAAGAATCCCTTCCGGGCATCGATGGCGCCGGTGAAGGCACCCTTCTCGTGGCCGAAGAGTTCGCTCTCGAGGAGGGTGTCGGAGAGCGCGGCCACGTTCACCGCCAGGAAGGCGCGGTGCTTTCGACGCGAGAGCCCGTGGATGCCCCGGGCCACGAGCTCCTTTCCGGTGCCGCTCTCGCCGGTCACGAGCACCGTCGAGTCGACGGGGGCGATCTGCACGACACGCTCCAGGAGCTCCCGGATCGCGTCGGATTCCCCGACGATGCCGGTGAGCTGCTGCAGCCGCCGCCGCTCCACCGTCCGGCGCCCTACCAGGGCGACCTCGTCGACCGGGGGCTCCGCGGGGAAGGTCTCGACGGCGCCGAGTTCGCGGCCCCGGCGCACCGCGTCGGCCCCGGCAAGAGCGGTGAAGAAGGGCACCGCGAGCGCGGCCTCGGCGACCTCCGCCCACGACCCGCCGTCGCCGTCGCGCTCACCGGTCAGGACCAGGAGCACCGCCCCTTCCCGCCCCTCGGCGTGCTCGGGCGTGGGGACGAGGTCCACGTCGAAGCCCTCGGCGCGAAAGGCCTCGCGGAGCGCACCCGCCAGGGGAAGCCGGTGGGTCGTGATCAGGACGGTCTCGGCCATGGCGCTTTCCCGGCGCACCCGCTCAGCGACGGATGGACCCCTCGGTGTAGAAGGGCGGCCGCTCGACGAGCGCGGGGAGATCCCGGTCCCGGATCCGGATCGCCACCTTCGTCCCCGGCTTCGCGAGTTCGGCCGGGAGCCAGCCCAGCGCGATCCCGTCGCCCAGGGTGGGGCTCACCGTGCCCGAGGTGACGACGCCGACCTCCCCGCCCTCGGCCACGATGGGGTACCCCGGACGGGGAAAGCCGCGCCCCTCCAGGCGCAGTCCTGCAAGGCGCCGCTTCACTCCGACCTCCTTCTGCCGCGCAAGCGCCTCGCGACCGATGAAGTCACCGCGATCGAGTTTCACGATCCAGCCAAGTCCCCCCTCGAGCGCGGTATGCTCGCGGTCCAGGTCGTTCCCGTAGAGGGGGTAGCCCACCTCCAGGCGGAGCGAGTCGCGGGCACCGAGCCCGGCGGGAAGAACCCCGTGGCCTGCGCCCGCGTCGAGAATGGCTCGCCAGGCGGCCACGGTGGCATCCCAGGGAAGGTACAGCTCGAAACCGTCCTCCCCCGTGTACCCGGTCCGCGCCACGAGGGCGGGCACCCCGGCCACCTGGCCCTCGACGAAGCGGTAGTAGCCCACCTCCCCCAGCTCCAGCGGCCCGCCCCCACGCGCCCGGACCAGCGGGGCCAGCACCGCCTCGGCCTTCGGCCCCTGGAGTGCCAGGAGCCCGGTGTCGTCGGATCGGTCCTCGATCACGAGGTCGAGCCCCGCGGCATGCGCCGAGATCCACGCCCAGTCGGTGACGCGGTTCGCCGCATTCACGACGAGGAGAAAGGCCTCCTCGCCGGTCCTGTAGACCAGGAGGTCGTCGATCACCGTTCCCTCGGGCGTGCAGAGCGCCGAGTACTGGGCCTGCCCGATCTCGATTCGCGACGCGTCGTTCACCGCCACCTTCATCACGAGCGCCAGTGCGTCGGGCCCCGACAGGTGGAACTCCCCCATGTGCGAGACGTCGAAGAGGCCGGCGTTCTCGCGCACCGCCCGGTGCTCCGCCTGGATCCCGGCGGCGTACTGGACCGGCATGGACCACCCCGCGAAGGGGACCATCTTCCCGCCCAGTGCAACGTGCTCGGCGTCGAGGGGGGTGCGGCGGAGTGTGTCGGGGGAATCGCTCATCGCTGGTCCGTGTTGGAAGGGATCCGGCTTGGGCCCGCGCCTCAGGGGCGCAGGAGCTGGAGAAGGAGGGCCTTCTGCGCGTGGAGGCGGTTCTCGGCCTCCTGGAAGACCCGGGAGCGCGGGCCGTCGATGACCCCCTCGGTGACCTCCTCTCCGCGGTGCGCCGGGAGGCAGTGCAGGAAGATGGCCTCCGGGTGCGCCAGGCCGAAGAGGGCCTCGTTCACCTGGTACGGGGCGAAGGCGGAAGCGCGACCCTCGGCCTCGCC
>JBJHBX010000183.1:0-6043 GCA_050485725.1 Gemmatimonadales bacterium
CGAGCCACGCCATGCCGTCGAGGATGGCCCGGGTGTGCGCCTCCGACGAGCGCTCCCGGTCCGTGTCCTCGATCCGGAGCATGAAGGCTCCCCCTTCCCGGCGGGCGAGGAACCAGTTGAAGAGGGCGGTGCGTGCACCTCCCACGTGCAGGTAGCCGGTGGGGGACGGCGCGAAGCGAACGCGAAGCGACATGGTCGGGGCCGGGTCCGAAGGTGTTCCCGAGGTCTCGGGAGGAGGGATGCGGCTGCTTCGCTCCCCGCCGATGCGCGGGCCCGGGAGGGAGCGGTCCTACGTTCGGCCCGCCCGGTGCGCCTGTAAAGCCCCGCTCCCCCTGCCTGGCCGACGGGGGATCAGCCCTCCGCCGGGCCCGCGGGACCCGCCGGCGCCGGGAGGCCCCCGGCCACGGAAAGCGGCGGGTCCCCCCCGCGTGCCGGCGCCGCCACTGCGGCCTCGTCCGGACGGCCCATCCGCTCGAAGATCAGGTACAGCGCCGGCGTCGTCGTCAGCACGAAGATCGTCGACGAGAGCAGCCCCCCGATCAGCGAGTAGGTCAGCGCGTTCCAGATCGAGGCGTCGGCGGCCTGGGTGAAGAGGACCAGGGGAAGGAGCCCCATGACCGTCGTGGCCGTGGTCATCAGGATGGGTCTGACCCGTTCGAGGGTTCCCCTCAGGATCGCATCCACGAGCTCGAGGCCGGATTCCAGGCGCACGCGGTTGATGTGGTCCACGAGCAGGATCGCGTTGTTCACGACGATCCCCCCCATCATGATCACACCGATGTACGCCTCTCTCGTGAAGACCGCCCCCACGAAGAAGAAGGCCAGGAAGACGCCGATCAGCGCCATCGGCACGGCCAGGAGCACGCAGAGGGGCTGGCGGATCGACTCGAAGAGGCCGGCCGTGACCATGAAGATGAGCCCGATGGACACGAGGAGCACGAGCCGGAACTGGGCCGCGTCCTCTTCCGAGATCCGCCACGGGGTTCGCTCGCGGATCGAGTAGCCGGGGGGGAGGTAGGTGGCCGCCACCTGCTCGTCGCGCACGAGGTCCCCCAGTGGCCGCGGCCCCCGGAACTCGTAGGCCACGGAACGCTCGTACTGCTGGTTCTCGCGGCGGATCTGCGTCAGCACGCGACGTTCATCGATGCGGACCAGGTCGCCGATCCGGACGTCATTTCCCGCCGAGGTGGCTACCACCGTCTCGCGGAGCGCCTGAACGTCGGCCTGCCGGTAGCCCGCGAGCTTGACTTCGAAGCGCACCGGTTCCTCGCCCAGCACGACGCTGCCCTGGGGACCGGTCCCGCGCAGCGAGGAACGGATGAGCCCCGTTGCCTCCTCCACCGTGATGCCGACCCGGGCGGCCGCATCGCGATCGATGACCGCGACGAACTCCGTCGCCCGGTCCCGGACGAAGAACCCGGCCGACGCGTTCGTGTCGACCTCGTGTACCCGCGCGTGCTGGCCGATCCGCCGGCCGAAGTCCTCCGCGATCTCGGCCAGCCGGTCGTAGTTGTAGCCCAGGAAGGTGATCGTGTAATTGGGGGCCGTGCCGCCGCCTCCGCTTCCGAACGAGGGACCCTGGCCGAGCACCTGGACGTTGGCGCCGGTGAAGGTCACGGAATGGGCACGAAGCTGTTCCTCGATGACCAGGGGTACCGCGGTGAACTCGAGCTCCACCGGGAAGTCGACGCGGATCGAGGCGCGGGTTTCACTGACGTTCGTCGTGTACTTCTCGAGTTCCGGCATGCGCGCGAGCCGCTCCTCGAAGTACTTCGCCAGGTCGTCGACCCGCTCCAGGTCCGACCCCCGGGGCATCGAGATGTTGATCAGCACGAAGGAGCGCTGCTGTCCGAAACCCCCACCCCAGACCTGCCCCCGGGTCACGTGGTTGTCGAACACCCACCAGGACCCGGCGAAGCAGAGGGCCGCCACCGCGACCGTGAGCCACGGGAGACGCAGGGTCCCCTCGAGAAGCCCCTGGTAGAAGCGGATGTAGAGCGGCGGGCGCCGGTGCCGGAAGGCCGGGAGCACGCCGGCGTCGGCGGGACCGGCCGAGGGGATCATGCCTCCCGCTCCGGACCCGGTCCCCATGCCCACCGCGGCCCGTCTCCCGCCCTTCCCCTCGCCCAGGAGCCGGGCGGCGAGGGCCGGAATGAAGGTGAAGGCCACGAAGATGGAGGCGACCAGCGTGAGCCCCACGACCACCGCAAGGGGGAGATACATGATCCTGAGCTCGCCCCGGAGGTAGACGAAGGGCACGAGCACGATCAGCGTCGTGGCGGTGGAGGCCAGGATGGGGAGCGTGACGTCGCGGGCGCCCTTCTCGGCGGCGCGTTGCGCCGGATCTCCCTCCTGCCATCGCCGGTAGATGTTCTCCAGTACCACGATGGAGTTGTCCACGATCAGACCGAACCCCAGCGCGAGCCCCATCAGCGTGAGAAGGTTCAGCGACAGCCCGCCGAAGTAGATCAGGTTCAGCGTGATCAGGATCGAGAAGGCGATCGTCGCGAAGACGATGCCCGCGGTCCGGAAGGAGCGCAGGAATGCGAGCAGCACGAGGAAGATGACCATCGCCGCGAAGCCCGCCCGGGTCCTCAGGTCGGTCATCTCGCGGTTGATGTCCTCGCTCTGGTCATCGACCAGGATGACCTCGGAGCCCGGCGGGTGCGTCCGCGCGAGCTCGTCCATCCGGTCCTTCACGGCTTCGGCCAGGCGGACCGTGTTCACCCCCGTCTCCTTCTGGATCGTGAAGCGGACGGTAGGAAGCCCGTTGATCCGGTAGTGGGCCCTTGGCTCCTCGAAGGTGTCGCGGATCACCGCCACGTCGTCGACGCGGACCGAGGCGGCGCCCGGGTAGGGCGCGGCCACCGGGAGGATCGCCTCGCGGATGTCCCGGGCGGTGGCAGGCCTCGATCGCACGGTGAGCGACCACTCCCGGTCGTCCTGCCGGACCGACCCCGCATCGCGGACGATGTCGAGGGCCATGAGCGCCGCCTGCACGTCTTCCGGCCTCAGGCCCAGCGCCGCGATGCGGTTCGGATCGAGCTCCACCTCGAGAAGGCGCTCTCGGGCCCCCTCGATCACGATCTCGGAAACCCCGCGGATCTGCAGGATCTCGGGCGCCACGATGTCCTCGAGGTGGGCCCGGAGTGCCTCGAGCAGGTAGGGTCCGGTCAGCGTGTACGAGAGGAAGGCCCGCTCGGCCTGACGCCGGAACTCCTGGGGCACCCACGACGAGACACGGAGGGGCTGGACCCCAGACGGAAGTTCCTCCTCCAGGTTCGCGATCCGCTCCGACAGGTCCAGGCGCACGAAGTCCATGTCGGTGCCCCGGGCGAACTCCACGTCGATGTTGGCGCTGTTCTCGCGGCTGGTCGAGGTGATCCGTTCGACACCCGGGATCTGCTGGATCGACGCCTCCACCGGCGAGGTCGCGAAGGCCTCCACGGTCTCGGGCGACGCGCCCTGCCAGGTGATCGAGACGTTCAGCCGCGGAAACTCGGTGTTCGGAAGGAGCTCGACCGGCACGCCCCGCCAGGCGGCGATCCCGAGGAGCGCCACCGAAGTGTAGGCCATGGCCACCGCGACGGGTCGCCGGATCGAGAGCCGGATCACCGGGAAGGCTCCGGGCTCGGGAGGGGTTCGCCGGGGGACACGTCGTCACCCGGGCGGGCGACGCCGCGGATCCGTGCCGCCTCGCCGACGATGGCGAGCCTCGCCGACTCGACCACCGAGAAGAGCACGGGGACGATGATCAGCGTGAGGAGGGTCGCCAGGATCAGCCCGCCGATCACCGAGATCGCGAGCGGGGCCCTGAGGTCCGCGCCCCGGCCGATCCCGAGCGCCATGGGTGTGAGGCCGAGCACCGTGGTCACGGTGGTCATGATGATGGGCCGCAGGCGGACG
Source organism: Gemmatimonadales bacterium (assembly GCA_050485725.1). Taxonomy (GTDB): domain Bacteria; phylum Gemmatimonadota; class Gemmatimonadetes; order Longimicrobiales; family Gaopeijiaceae; genus SKNW01. The sequence goes on from JBJHBX010000183.1 coordinate 3,907, forward strand.
CGCCCCGCTTCGAGGATCGCATCGCGAAGCTCGCTGCCCCTGGCGCGTGCCTGCACGATGAAGTCCACCTTCACGATGGAGTCGTTCACGACGATTCCCACCAGGATCACGATCCCGATCAGCGACATGGTGTTCAGTCCCTGCCCGGTCAGGAGAAGCGCGAGCACGGCCCCCACCAGCGCCAGCGGAACCGCAGCGAGGATCGTGGCAGGGTGCAGGAAGGATTCGAACTGGGCCGCGAGGATCATGTAGACCAGGATCAGCGCGAGCCCGAAGGCGAAGGCCAGGTCGCGGAAGGAGCGGCGCATTTCCTCGTTCTCGCCCCCGACCTCGACCCTGAGGTTCCGGGGCGCCTCGAGCCCGGCGAGCGCCGCCTCGACCTCGGAAATGGCCCCGTCGAGCCCCCCGGAACGCACGTCGGCGAGGACGGCCACCACCCTTCCCTGTTCCTCGCGACGGACCTCGGCCGGCGCCCGCACCGTCTCGACGGAAATGAGCTGACGAAGGGGCACACCGCTCACCCGGAGGCGGTCCAGGGTGCGGGTCGTGAAGCGTTCCTCGTCGGGGAGGCGGACCGTGACCGGCACCTTCCGGTCGAAGGCCACGTATTCGGTGGCCGGCACCCCTCGCATGGCCTGGTCCACCGCGTTCGCCACGGCCCCGGCCTGGAGCCCGAAGCGGGCCACCTCGTCGCGGAGGACCTGGACCTCGACCTGCGGCTGACCCCGCTCCGATCCGACCCTCACGTTCGTGACCCGGGAGGCGCCCTGGAGCGCCGCCGCGACCTGGTCGGCATAGTCGAAGGCCAGGTCCAGGTCCTGCCCGCGGATGCGCACCGAGATGTCGGCATCGGTGCCACCCAGGATCTGGCCCAGCGCGGTGGCCTGGCCGGTCTGGATCGTCACGAGCCCCTCGGCGCCGGCCACCCGGAGCGGCTCGCGCAGCCGGTCGAGCACCGGGAAGGTCGGGGCGCCCTCGCGCACCCGCACCTGGAAGCGGGCGGTGTGCAGTCCGGTGGCGTCGTCGGCCTGCGCAAGCCGTCGCACATCGCGGCCCACGGTGCCGAAGACCGCTTCCACGTCGTCGTCGTCGAGGAGGATGGCCTCGAGCGCCCGGGCCACCTCGTGCGTGCGGTCGAGGGCCGTCCCCTCGGGAAGCTCGAGGCCCACGTCGAAGGCGCCCTGGTCCACCCGCGGAAGGAGGTCGCGGTCGAGTGCCAGGGTGGCCAGCGATGCCAGCGCCAGCGCGGCCGCCGCGATCCCGAGGACACGCCCCCGGTGGTCCAGGGACCAGTCGAGGACCCGGTGGTAGCGCTCGGCAAACCGGTCGAAGCCCCGGTCGAAGGCCCGGAGCGGCCGACCGAAAGCCGCGGAGCCCGCACGAGCGATCCCGTCTCCCCAGAAGCGGAAGAGGGCCCGGAGCAGGCTCCAGCTCCCGCGGAGAAGCCATCCCGGGAACCGCCACGCCAGCTTTACGGCCCAGACGCTGGAGCCCTTGAACCCCTGCGGCCGGGGTCCTGGCCGCAGGGGGCCGGGGCCGGCGATCTCGGGCCTCGAGCCGATTCGGAAACGCGCCGCTACCGTGGGAAGGAGGGTGAGCGCCACCGCCAGCGAGGCCAGGAGCGAGAAGGCCACGGCCAGGGAGAGGTCGCGGAAGAGTTCGCCCGCCACCCCCTCCACGTAGATGATGGGCCCGAACACCGAGATCGTGGTCAGCGTCGACGCCGTGATCGCGCCCGCCACCTCGTTGGCCCCCGTGGCGGCGCCTTCCAGGGCCTCGGAGCCCTCTTCCCGGTGTCGGAAGATGTTCTCGAGCACGATGATCGAGTTGTCGACGAGCATTCCCACCCCGAGGGCGAGCCCCCCCAGCGACATGATGTTCAGCGACACGCCGAAGGCATCCATCAGCGTGAAGGTGCCCACCACCGAGATCGGGATCGCGAGGGCCACCGCCACCGGGTAGCGGGGTTCCCTCAGGAAAAGGAAGAGGACCAGGAAGGCGAGCATCCCCCCCAGCACCAGCGCCGACACCACGTTGTCGATGGAGTCCGAGATGAAGCCCGCCTGTGAGCTCGCCACGTCGATCGTGACCTCGGGGAACTCCTCGCGGAGCAGCTCCACGACCAGCTCGACGTCGC
>JBJHBX010000184.1:0-6039 GCA_050485725.1 Gemmatimonadales bacterium
GACTCGGTCCGGGGGTCCGCTGGCTCCGGGTGCCCGGCGGAGGCGTCTCCCGGCGAGGGGGCCTCGGCCTGCGCCGGTTGCGGGTCGCGCGGGTCGGCCGCCGGTGCGGGTTCCGCGCCCACCTCCTCGGCGGGTGGCGGCGCCCGTTCGGGAAGCGGCACGCCCCGGGGGGCGAGCACGAGGGCCGCCGCGAGCCAGACGTCGTCGGGCTCGACGGCCGGTGCGCCTCGCATCGCCGCGATCCCCCGCGCCGCCCGGAGCGCGAAGGTCACCGGGCGGAGCGAGGGAAGCGCGCCCCGGAGCGAGAGCTCCGCGAGGGCCGCGAGGGCGTCGTCGTCCACCCTCACGGCATCCGTGCGGCCCCGCACCTCCGCCGCGAGGCCGGGGTCCGGAAGGCTGTCGGGCCGCCAGCGCGCCGGAAGCGCCACCAGGAAGGCGACACGGTCCCGGAGCGCCTCGGGGGTGCCGGGCTCGTCCTCGACCGCCTCGTCCAGCGCGACCACGGCCACCCCGGCCGGAAGATCGGCCGAGATCCCCTCCCGCTCGACCCGGACCCGACCCCGGTCGAGGACCTCGAGGAGCACCGCCGTCACCTCGGGGCGAAGCCGTTCCGCAGACGGGAGGACCAGCACGCCCCCGTCGGCCTCGGCGGGAATCCCCGGGAGGAGCACCCGGCGACCCGACCGGAGCGTCCCGGCCAGGTCGACGCCCCCGGTCATGCGGTCCGCCGTCACCCCCACCGGTACCCGGCGCCATGGGGTCGCCCCTTCGCTGGCCTCGGGGAGGCTCGCCCTCAGGAACCGGCACCAGCCCTCGGGCGCGGGCCCGCCGGGCCCGGTCAGCACCGCGCCCCCGAGCCCCCGCGGATCCGCCGCCAGGAGCAGGGCGGCCAGCGTGAAGGGGTCGGAGGGGAGCACCGTGCCTCAGCCTTCCGCTTCGGGGCTTCCGATATCGAGTTCGTCGAGGGCCCTGACGATCCGCTCGGTCGAGCCGCTCTCGTCGAGGGGGTCGCGCCGGAGCCGGTGCCGGAGCGAGGGGGGGGCCACGGCGCGGAGGTGCCGGGGGGTCACCGAGGGTGCCTCCTCGAGGGCCGCCAGGGCCCGGGCGGCACGGAGCAGGGTGAGTTCTCCCCTCAGGCCGTCGACGCCGAGCGTCACGCAGAGTGCCGACGCGAGCCGGAGGAAGTCGTCACCCACCTCCACCTCGGCCAGGCGGCTCCGCGCCCGCTCCAGCCCGTTCCGGATCCGTCCGTCCTGCGCCGCCCACCGCCGGGCGAAGCCCCCGGGATCCCGGTCGTAGGCATCCCGTCGGCGCAGGACCTGGATCCGCGACTCCACGTCTCGGGGCGTGCCCACCTCGACGGAGAGCCCGAACCGGTCGAGGAGCTGCGGCCGGAGGTCGCCCTCTTCCGGATTCCCGCTTCCCACCAGGACGAACCGCGCCGGGTGCCGGATCGAGATCCCCTCGCGCTCCACCACGTTCTCGCCCGAGGCCGCCACATCGAGCAGCAGGTCGACGAGATGGTCGTCCAGCAGGTTGACCTCGTCGATGTAGAGGAATCCCCGGTTCGCCCGCGCCAGGAGCCCGGGCTCGAAGGACCGGGTCCCGTCGGTGAGCGCCCGTTCAAGGTCGAGGGTCCCGACGACCCGGTCCTCGGTGGCCCCCAGCGGGAGGTCGACCATCGGCACGGGGCGCCGGAGCGTGGCGGGGGGGGCACCGTTCCGGGAGGCGGCGCAGTGGTCGCATCTCCCGGCACTCTCGCCCCTCGCTTCCGGCGCGCATCCGTACGGGCACCCGGCTACCACCTCGATGGGGGGGAGGAGCGAGGCGAGCGCCCGCACCGCCGTGGACTTCCCGGTCCCGCGGTCCCCGAACACGAGCACGCCCCCCAGGGTCGGGTCCACCGCCGCCAGGCGGAGGGCCAGCTTCATCTCGTCCTGTCCGACGATGGCGGAGAAGGGAAAGGGAGGGGTCACGCGGGGAGCGGTCGATTGAGGGGGCGTCCAGAAAGGTGGACGACAACGGTCATGGACGCCGGGAGCTTAGGCAACCGTGCGCCGATCGGCAACGCGCCGGCAGCGAGCTCAGCGGGCCTCGGGGTCCTCCGCCTCTCCTCGCCCGAGCTCGATGGAGCGCTGGTAGGCTGCCCAGATCCCCTTGCTGATCACGGTCCGGAGGCCGCCCTTCTCCATGTGGTAGAGCGCGGCGGCGGTCGTGCCCCCGGGCGACGTGACCTGGTTCCGGAGCTCGGCGGCATGACGTCCGGAACGCGCCGCGAACTCGACGGAGCCCCGGAGGGTCTGGACAACAAGTTCCTCCGCCACCCGCCTCGGGAATCCCATGTGCACCCCCGCGTCCACGAGCGCCTCCATCACGAGAAAGACGTAGCCCGGACCCGAGCCGCTCAGCGCCGTGGCCATGTCGAGGTAGCGCTCGTCGTCCAGGAAGACCTCGGTTCCGAGCGCCCCCAGGATCGTCTTCGCCTCCTCCCGGTGCCCGGCCGTCACCTCCGGCGTCGCGGTCCAGACCGAGATCCCCTGCCCGATCTGCGCCGGCGTGTTCGGCATGGCACGGACCACGGCGGCGTGCCCCGTGGCCTCCGCCAGCAGACGGATGGGGGTTCCCGCAATGATCGAGAGGAGAAGGTCGTTTCCGTCCAGTCGACCGCGGAGTTCGGGAAGGACGGCATTCACGGTCTGCGGCTTGATCGAGAGAACGACGATCCGTCCCTCCGCCGCCGCCTCGCGGTTGTCGCGGGTGACCCGGATCCCGTAGCGGGCCCGAAGCTCCTCGAGGCGGGGCAGCCAGGGGTCGGCGGCCACGATCCGGTCGGGTGCCACGAGCCCGGGTTCGACGAGGCCCCGGATCATGGCCTCTCCCATGATGCCTGCGCCGATGAAGGCGAGTGTCCGATCAGTGAGCAAGGGAGGCCTCCAGGGGCGCAAGGGGTCAGGGGCTCGACGGGAGCCGGATACGGTGACCCGCGTCCTCCGGCGATCGCGGGCCCTGCAATGTCGGGCCCCGGGGCCGGGGGAGGCCAGCGGTTCGAGGAAACCGGCGGAACCCCGTGCGCCCCGGAAGGTACTCACCCGCCCCCTGCCTGCCTCCACGCACCGGCGGCCCCTCGAGGGCCGTCTCCCCCTGGCATCCTCCGAACATGGACTGCGGGACCGTTCCCGCGGGAGCATCTGGATCGTGTCGCTCGATCGAACCGAAGGGCACCCCGGCACGCCCGTCCCCGGCGCGTCGGCGGGGCAGCGAGCCGTCGTCATCGGAAGCGGCTTCGGCGGACTCGCCATGGCCATCCGCCTCCAGGCCGCGGGGCTCCGCGTCACCCTTCTCGAGAAGCGCGAGAAGATCGGCGGCCGGGCCTACCAGCTCGTGGACCAGGGGTACGTCTTCGACATGGGGCCCTCGCTGATCACCGCGCCCCACATCATCGATTCCGTCTTCCAGGCTGCCGGCAGGAAGCTCTCCGACTACCTGGAGCTGATTCCCCTCGATCCCTACTACCGCATCTACTTCCACGACGGGACCCACATCGACTACGTGGGCGACCCCGACCGGATGAAGGCGCAGATGCGGCAGTTCAACGAGAGGGACGCCGAGCGCTTCGACGACTTCATGGCGAAGACCCGGCCGATCTACGACGCCGTCATCGGCGAGCGGCTGGGCTCGAAGTCCTTCGGGGACCTCGGCACCATGCTCGGCTTCATTCCCGACCTGGTCCGACTGCAGGCGTGGATCCCCGTATCACGTTTCGTGAACCGCTTCTTCGAGGACTTCCGACACCGCTTCCTCTATTCCTTCCACCCCCTCTTCGTCGGGGGCAACCCCTTCCAGAGCCCGTCGGTCTACCTGATGATCCCCTACCTGGAGCGTCGGGGGGGCGTCTGGTTCTCGCGCGGCGGCATGTACAGCCTCGTCGAGGCCATGGGGCGGCTCTTCACCGAGCTGGGCGGCGAGATCCGGACCGGCCACGAGGTGACCCGGATCGGGGTCGCCGCGGGGCGCGTGACCCACGTCGAGGCCGGCGGCGAACGCTTCCAGGCCGACCTGGTCGTTTCGAACGGAGACGTGGGCCACACCTACCGCGACCTCATCGAGCCCGCCCACCGGAGGAAGTGGACGGACCGCAAGGTGGAGCGCCTCGACTACGCCATGTCCTGCTTCCTGCTCTACCTCGGCACGCGGAAGAAGTACCCCGAGCTCGAGCATCACACGCTGATCCTGACCGAGCGCTACAAGGGGCTTCTCGACGACATCTTCCGGAAGAAGATCCTTCCCGACGACTTCTCCATGTACCTGCACGTCCCGACCCGGACCGACCCCTCGATGGCCCCGGAGGGGTGCGAGAGCATGTACGTCCTGGTCCCGGTGGCGAACCTGAGGGGCGGCCAGGACTGGTCCGAGCTGCGCCAGCCCTTCGCGGACCGGGTCATCGACTACCTCGAGGCGTGGGGCATGGAGGGGCTCCGCGAGAACCTCGAGGTCCTGCACATCATGGACCCCACCGACTTCAGAGACGAGCTGAACTCCCTCCATGGCAACGCCTTCGCCATCGTGCCGAAGTTCACGCAGACCGCGTGGTTCCGGCCCCACAACCGGAGTGAAGACGTGAAGGGCCTCTACCTGGTCGGAGCCGGCACGCACCCCGGCGCCGGCGTTCCGGGGGTCTTCCTCTCGGCCGAGACCACCTACGGCTGCATCGCGAAGGACCTGGGGCTCCCCGATCAGTGGGACTGGAACGAGCCCGGGCGCGTGGAGTGGGACGACGCCGAGGGGGTGCACCTGGCCACCGGGAGGAACTGAGCCCGGCGTGCTCCCCCGGCGAGGTCAGGCGCGGGTGGCGAGGCCGGAAAGGGCCTGCTCCACCTCGAGCGCCGCGCGGGCCCCCGACGCCAGCGCCCCGTTCAGCGACGCGTTCTCGCGGTGGTCGCCGCACACGTAGAGCCCGTCCTCGAGGCGCACCGGGCGCCTGGGCGGATCCATCCGCTCGGGTGTCTGCAGGGGCTGTGCATGGGGGATGCGGTACACCCCGGCGGTCTCCCACTCCGATACCTGCGGGCCGTACCACCCCCGGAGCTGGCGGCGCACCGCGGTCTCGAGCCCGGCCCGCACCTCCGCGGCCGTGGGATCGCCGGCCACGGCGCCGTCCACCACCGTGACCGAGATCAGCGCCCGGCCTGGCGGCGCGTACGATGGGGCCACGTCCGAGAGCACCGCGAGGTTGTTGACCGGACCCCCGGAGGGGCCCTCGCCGTTCAGCACCAGGATCCCCTCGTCCACCGGCGACTCCGGCGCCGAAAAGTAGAGGCAGGTCACGGACCGGGACCCGGGGTCCTCGACGCGCCCCTCGAGGAGGCGCGCGGCCTCGGGCCCCTCCACCGCGACCACCACCGCCTCGGCCTCGATCCGGACGCCCTCGCCGGTCTCGACCACCCCCGGTCCGACCCGGACCACCCGCTGCTCGAGCCGCAGCGTGCCCGCCGGGAGCGGCGCGGCGAGCTGCTCCGCCAGTGCACCCATCCCCCGGGCCGGCAGCGCGGTGGCGCCGTCGGCGAAGACCCGGAAGTAGTACCGGAAGAGCCGGGCCGAGACCTCGAGATCGGGGTCGAGGAGAACCCCGCCGAAGAAGGGGCGGAAGAAGCGGTCCAGCATCGCGTCGGAAAAGCCCTCCTCCCGGAGGAATGCCTCGGTGGACCCTGCGGGCTCGTCCAGGAAGCGTTCCGCGCTCCCCGACGACATCGCCTGCCGAAGGCGGGCCACCCGGAGCTTGTCACCGAAGCTGCCCACCGGGGCACCGATGGAGCGGAGTGCATCGCCCATCTCGAGCCCCGGATCGGCCATTCGATGGAACGCGCCGTCGGCGCGGACGAGGGCGCCCGGGTAGAATCGCCGGAGCTCGAGGGCCTCCAGGTCGAGCCGGCGGCGAACCTCCGGGTAGGCCTCGAGCAGCACCTGGAACCCCCGGTCGAGGAGGAACCCGTCCACCGCGTCGGTTCGAACGCGTCCCCCCACGCCCTCCGACGCCTCCAG
>JBJHBX010000185.1:0-6032 GCA_050485725.1 Gemmatimonadales bacterium
GGGTCGGGCAGGGCTCCGGGCGGCGTGTGGCTTCTCCGCTGGCGCGCGCCCGCGTCCCCGTCTCTCGCAACGTCCGCGCCAGCATCGGCCCGCCGGGCGGATCCATGGAAATACGGGAACCTTGCCGACAGCGCCACCGCACGATGCACGCCCGATGGGGCAACGGATGCCGCCCGCGTGGAACTCCCTGCCGCCCGCCCGCGCGCGCCTCCAACTGGCGAGAGACTCAGTCTACCGCACCCCCGAATTCGTACCCCCGAGGGCCGCATCCGCGTCTCGCCAGAGGTCTTCCGTGTCCTCGAGCCCCACGCTCATTCGCACGAGGCCCGGGGTGATGCCGGCGGCCCGGCGCGCATCCTCGTCGAGTGAGGCGTGGGTCGTGTCCCAGGGAAGGATCACCACCGTCTTCGCGTCGCCGATGTTGGCGAGGTGGGAGGCGATCCGGACCCGGTCCACGAAGCCCCTTGCCACCAGCGGGTCACGGGTCTCGAACGCGAGCACGCCTCCGAAGCCGTTCCGCAGGATGCGCAGGGCCACCTCGTGCGTGGGATGCGAAGGAAGCCCGGCGTAGTGAACCCGCGCCACGGCCGGATGCCCCTCGAGGCGCCGCGCCAGCTCGAGGGCGGTGGCGCACTGGCGCTCCACGCGGAGCTCGAGGGAGTCGAGCCCACGCATGCCGAGGAAGGCGTCGTGGGGCGACATCGACATGCCCAGGGTCGAGAGCCCCAGGTCCCACGCCCGCTCGCGAAAGGCCAGGGGACCCCCGCGCGAGATCCAGCTGCGCCCCCGGGCGTCGAGGGCGGTCATGGCGGGGAAGGCCGGGTGGTCCCAGTCGAAGGTCCCTCCGTCGACCAGCACGCCACCCAGGAAGGTGCCGTGCCCGCCGATCCACTTCGTCGCCGAGTGGACGACGAGGTTCGCTCCGTGTTCGAGGGGGCGGCAGAGGTGGCCTCCGCATCCCCAGGTGTTGTCTACGACGAGGGGGATGCGCCGCTCGCGGCAGAGCTCGGCCAGCGCCGGAAGGTCCGGGACGCCACCGTTCGGGTTCGCGATGCTCTCGACCCAGACCGCGACCGTCTCGGGTCGGACCGCCGCCGCCACCGCGGCCACATCGGGCGCCACGGCGCTCCATCCGCATCCCCAGGGAGTGAGGAGCTTTCGGGCGACCGAAAAGGTTCCGCCGAAGAGCTCCCTCGAGAAAACGACGTGCCGGCCGGGCGAGGCCAGGGCCAGCAGGGTCGCGGTGGTCGCGGCCTGTCCGGTCGCGAACCCCACGCCGCCCAGCCCTCCCTCGCGGGTAACGACCCGGTCCACGAAGGCGTCCACCGTCGGGTTGTGCATGCGTCCGTACTGGTTCCCGGGCTCATCGCCGCGGAAGACCGCCGCGGCGTGGTCGGCGCTCCGGAACACGTAGCTGGTCGTGGCGTGGATCGGGACGGGGTCCGCGAGCGTCGGTCGGGGGCTGCGGGTGGACGCGGCGAGCGGGGGCGCGGCGGGACGAGGGGGTGGCGTCGACATCGAGGGGCCTCGGTGCGTGTGGAATGGATGCGCGGGATGCGCGGCGTTTCGCCAAAGGACGGCGTGAACGAAAAACGGCGGGACCCTGGGTCGGGCCACCGCCGGAGGCTGGAGCGAAGCGGGAAGGGGACCGGATGATGGCTACATGCGGCCCCCGTGCGTCGACACCCCGGCATCGGCGGATGCGAGGGAGATGGGCATTCGGAGGATGCAGGCCGTCATGACCCCGACGATCGGGTCCGGGGCTGTTGCTGTCAACGGCGGTGGCCTCCCCGCACGATGCCCGCCGTGGCCACCACCTGACCGGCGTGACGCTGCGCATGGTCGGCCGCGTGGAAGAGAAGCCCCAGCACGTTGCTCTCGAGGCGCCTGCGGCCCACGTAGCGAATCTCGAGCAGGGAGTCGGGGTCGGTGGCTCTCAGCTGGCACAGCGCCGACTCCACGGCATCGTGCACCCCCTGGACCAGCACGTCAGGTGTCTGTGCGGGCATGCCCGGCTCGGCCTCGGTCGAGAGGTATCCGAGCTGCGCCTCGGTCAGTTCCTCGCCCCGTGCGTAGGTCAGGAGCCGGTCCGTGACCCCGGCCACGTGCTTCAGGTGGAATCCCACCGCGGCCACTCCCCCCGGACGCATCCAGAGTTCGTCCACCGTCATTCCCTCGGTGGCCCGCGCCACGTCGTCCGCGGCCTGGATCAGTGCATGCGCCACGGGCATCAGCATCGGGGGGACCCCCTCCACGGGGCCCCTGAGCCAGGCATCGAGCATGGTGTCCTTCCCTGCTGGAGTGGGTGCCTGCGGGGGGCCTTTCAGCTGCGGACCCTCTATGCGAGGCACGGGATTTGCACCAAAACGGTGCAGTGCTGCGATTCCGGGGGCGTTCCACCCTGGCCCCCGGGCCGGCGCCCCTGCACCCTGCAACCCGAGGCAAGATTTCGCCATGGCAACTGCGTCTGGCAAGCCCCGCTCCGCGACCCGGGGGGTTGGACTCGTCGAGGTCATCGTGAGCATGGTCGTCCTGACCGTGGCGCTCCTCGCCCTTGCCCGCCTCCAGTTCGGCTCGCACCAGGCCTCGACCGTGAGCCTGCAGCGGACCCTGGCACAGGTGCAGGCGCTCGACATGAGCGAGCGGATGTGGCTCGACCTGCGAAGCCCCATGGCCGGCGTCGCGGCCTGGCAGGCTGCGCACCAGGGAACCCTTCCCGGCTGGCAGGGGACCGTGGCTGCCGTACCCGGCCAGGAGAACCTCTTCCGGGTCCGGATCGAGTGGACCACGCCCTCCGGCGGCGCCGGATCCACCGCCCTGGAGCACATGGTGCGCATCCCCAGGGTGGCCCCGTGAAGCGGCGCGGAAGGAGGCGAGGGGTCACCCTCGTGGAGCTGATCATCGCGATCACCGCGGGTCTCGTGCTCCTGGCGGGAGCGGCTCCCTTCTTCGCCACCGGAAGCCGGGCGGTGGAGCAGCAGGTCGCGATCCGCGACGTGCAGGTCGCGCTTCACGCAACCGCGGAGACCCTCCTTCGCGGGATCCGCAGCGCCACCGCCGTCCGCGCCGGCTCGGACGAGGACGCCCTGGTTCTCGAGGGCGGCGAGCTCGCCGGTCCCTGCGGGGCAGACCTCTTCCGGATCGCCCTCCAGGCCGACGGGCTCCACTGTGGCCCGGACGGGGAGCCCTCTGCCCGCCTGCTGTCCGGCGAGGTGGCGGGGCTCGCGCTGACCTACGGGGTCGACACCGACCAGGACGGCTCCGTGAACGTCTTCCAGTCGAACCCCGTGAGCACGGCGCTCGACGACGTCCTCGCCGTCCGCTTCGTCCTCGAGGCGCGCCGCGCCGAGGGAAGGAGCGAGATCATCGCATCACCGGAGTTCGTCGCCGTGATGCGGAACGCCGTCTTCGGCCGCCTCGAACTGGAGTCCTGACCCGATGCCCACCGCCTCCCGGGGGTTCGTGCTCCCCTCCGTGCTCCTGGTCCTCATCCTCTTCACCGCGGTCGCGCTCGCGGCCGCGACGCTGGCCACGATGCAGGCGCGCATGTCGGGCGATTTCCAGGTCTCGTCAGCGGCGCTCCAGGCTGCCGAGGGCGGAGCGTCCTTCGTCGTGAACGGCTTCGCCGACGGTTCCCTGGAGTGGCTTCCCGATGGGGTCTACGAGGGTGCGGAGCTGGAGGGGGTAGCGGCCGACCTTCCGGCGGGCCTCCCCCAGGTGCCGAACCATGGCCTGGCCGCGTGGTGGGTCGAGTCCATGGACTTCGCGGGAGAGCTCGTCACGATCCGGGTCCGGGGCGAGATCCCGCAGCGGCAGGCCTGGCGCGCCATCGAAGTGGTCTTCGCCAGGGGGGAGGGCGGTTCGACCTCTCCCTTCGCGGGTGCCGTCGTGGCGTGCGACGGCGTGGAGATTTCCGGCTCGGGCCGGATCGACTCGTGGGACTCGTCCCAGGGCCCCTACTCGCCCGCCACGGCAGGCCAGGGGGCAAGTGTCATGACCCTCGACCCCGGGGCCGACGTGACCCTCAGCGGGAGCTCGCCGATCCGCGGGAACGTCTTCTCGGCCCGCGACATCCGCCTCTCGGGGAGTGCGTCGATCTCCGGCAGCATCCAGGCCGTCAGGAACATCCAGTTCAACGGAAACCCGGCGTGCCCGGTGGGCGCGGTGCAGGCCGGCGGATCGGTATCCGCGCCGGGTGCCTGGTGGCTGAACGGGTGCGGGAACCCCGAGTTCGACGAGGGGGCGAACGTCCAGCTTCCCACGCAGCCGTGCGACCCCCTCGATGTTCCCCAGATGATCGCCGATTCGATGGCGGCCCACGCGCCCCCAAGCGGAAGCTACGCCAGCTGGCCCCATACCGGATGGCGCCCGAACCCGGTGCAGATCGCAAGCGACACCGCGCTCGCGAGCTTTTCCATCGGGCCCGGCGCCCACCCGGTGACCATCGATGCGGGCGCCGTGAACACGATGTTCGTGAACGGCAACTTCTCGCTCACGAGCTCGGCGATCCTGCACATCACGAACCCGTCGGTGACGGGCGCCGTGCCCCAGCGCCTCCGCATCTACGTGAACGGCGACCTGACGGCGGTGGGGGCAAGCCAGCTCCGTATCGACCCGGGGGTGGCTGTCGAGTTCTATGTCACCGGTCGCGTGAACTTCGCGGGCGGGCACGGGCAGACGATCCCCCCCACCGTGAACCTGAATCCCAACGGGACGCCCGAGATCGTTCCCACCCTTTCGATCTACTCGTCGTGGGTGGGGGGCGGCCCCGGGAACCAGCCCGGGGTCAGCGTGGGGGGGAGTTCGCCGCTCTCCGCGAGCGTGTACGCTCCCCTCTCCACGGTGGCCGTTGCGGGCTCGAGCTCGCTCTATGGCGCCGTTCGCGGGCGCACGGTGCGTGTGTCAGGCGCCGCGGCCATCCACTACGACGAGGCCCTCGGCCTGATGGGCGGGGTCACGGGCGGGGGGAGCACGGCACCTCGGGTCATGCGCTGGCAGGAGGTGCGCTGACGGGGCTGCGAGGACCGGTGGCACCCTTGAAAGCCCACGGATTCCCCCGGCCCGGGCGCGCGAGTCCCGGCCGCCGGCAATCGAACCTTGTCAACGGATTCGTGCGAAGCCGGCATCGGCACATGTGGGGAGCTCGGTTCGGTGCCCGATTCCAGCAGCGCCCCGCAGCTCGCCTTGCAACAGCGCCTGGGCCAGTCGGACCACGACCTTCAGGGGCGTGTCGCGGATCTGTCGCCAGGTGACGCGCACGACCCGGAGCCCCCGCGCCGCCAGCTCGGCGTCGCGGACCCGGTCCGCCTCGAAGCGGTCCCGCGATCCGTGGAAGGCGAAACCGTCCACCTCGACCACGAGGCCGGCCTCCCTCCAGAGGAAATCGAGTTCGTACCCCGCCGCCTCGACGTTCACCCGCGGGGGTGGCAGACGGGCCTTCCGGATCAGCTCCAGGAGGACGGCCTCCGCCTCCGACCGCGTGAAGGCGGGACCACCCTCCAGGTCCAGAACGCGGCGAAGCGGGACGCATCCCGCTCTCCCCGGGTGGGCGGCGATCCGGTTTCGCAGTTCGTCGAGGCGCACGAGGCTCTCCCGCTCCGCCGTCGCGACCGCGCGTTCGAGCTCCCCGGCACCCACCGGCGGGAGGGGGTCGCGCTCGGGCCCGCGCCTGCGGCGGGCCGCGAGGCTCGCCAGGTCGATCAGCGTGCGCAGGGGTGCCGTGACCGGGATGCCGTGACGACGGGTCGCATCCTCGTCGGGCAGGCTGGTCACCCGGTGGACGTGGATTCCCGCCGGCGCGCTGCCACGTGCGGACCGCGGTACCGAGACCTCAAAGGGGGCGCGGGCCTTGCCCGCGGCCACTTCGGTCGGGGAGAGGAGGCCCCAGAGCATGGCCGCCGACCGGTGGCTCAGCACCGCTTGCGGTCCACATGCCAGGGCCGCCGCCATCCGCTCGGCGTACTCGGACAGGGGCGGTCCTACCCGGTAAACGCCGCGATGAAGAGGCGCGAAGCGTCCATTTCTGATGCGGG
>JBJHBX010000186.1:0-6030 GCA_050485725.1 Gemmatimonadales bacterium
CCGAGGCCTGAGTCCGCGGCCCGAGGCCGGGGCCGGGGCCGCCTCGGCGCCTACGCCGCCGAATCCGCGAGGATCCGGTCCACCTGCTCGAGAAGCGTGCGCCTCGCGTCGTGCGGGAGGAAGGCGGCCTCGAAGCCCATGCGGGCCACGCGAGCCAGCTCGGCCCGGTCGAAGCCCAGGTGTCGGGCAGCCTGCAGGTACTCCTTCGTCAGCGTCGTGCCGGACACGAGCCGGTTGTCGGTACAGAGGGTGAGCAGGAGCCCCCCGTCGAAGTAGCGCCGGACCGGGTGGGCCTCGAAGGTGGGCGCGACGCGGGTCTGGACGTTCGAGGTCAGGCAGATCTCGAGGGCGATGCGGCGATCCCGGACCCAGGCCTCGAGGGCTGCATCCTCGTGGAGCCGGGTTCCGTGGCCGATCCGGGCCGCCCGCCCCGCGAGGAGCGCATCACGGATCGAATCGGCTCCCCACCCCTCGCCCGCATGCACCGTGGTCGGCAGGAGTCCGCGGGCCGCGGTCTCGAAGGCCTCGGCGTGGCCGCGCGCCGGAAAGCCGGCCTCGGCCCCCGCCAGGTCGAAGGCCACGACGCCCCGATCCCGGTAGCGCACCGCGAGCTCGGCGGTGGCGAGCGAGGTTGCCGGCGGCAGGCTCCGGAGGCCGCAGAGAATCAGGCCGGCCTGCACACCGGTGGTCTCGACCCCCCGGTTCAGGCCATGGAGTGTCGCCTCTAGCACTTCCTCCGCCTGGAGTCCGCCCCGGGTGTTCAGGAAGGGCGCGTAGCGGATCTCGACGAGCCTCACCCCCTCGGACGCGTGGTCCTCGACGAGCTCCCGCGTCACCCGCTCCAGGGCGTCGGCGGTCTGGAGCACCGAGAGCGTGGTCTCGAAGCGCGCCAGGTAGGCCGGGAGGTCGGCGGCGTCGTCCGCGACCATTGCGCGGCCGAGCGCCTCGGGCTCGTCGGCGGGAAGCGTCACCCCGGCGTGCTCCCCCAGCTCCAGGAGCGTCGAGGGGCGGAGGCTCCCGTCCAGGTGCACGTGGAGCTCGGCCTTCGGGAGCGCCCGCACCCAGGCCTCGGTCACCTCCCGGTCAGGGTTCAGCATCCGGGGGGGTTCTGGAGCGAGCGGTAGCCGCGTTCCACGTCGACCAGCGGAGCCTGGTAGTCGCCCGAGAAGCAGGCGTCGCAGAAGGGACCGGCCGATTCGACGCAGGCGAGCATCCCCTCGAGCGAGAGGTAGCCCAGCGAGTCCACGCCGAGGATCGAGGCGATCTCGTCGACCGCGTGGTGCCCCCCGATCAGCTCGTCCTTCGACGGCATGTCGATGCCGTAGAAGCAGGGGTGCGTGACCGGGGGCGACGCGATCCGGAAGTGGACCTCCTTCGCGCCGGCCTGCCGCAGGAACTTGACCAGCGAAGTCGACGTGGTGCCCCGGACGAGCGAGTCGTCGACCACCACGACACGCTTGCCGGCGACCACCTCGCGTACCGGGTTGTACTTCATGCGTGCGCCGAAGTCGCGGTCCGCCTGCGACGGCTTGATGAAGGTGCGCCCGACATAGTGGTTCCTGAGAAGCCCCAGCTCGTAGGGGATCCCGCTCGCCTCGGCGTATCCGAGCGCCGAGGAGTTCGCCGAGTCGGGAACGGCGAAGACGCAGTCCGCCTCGGCCGGGTGCTCCTCGGCGAGCTTCCTGCCGAAGGCCCTTCGTGCCCGGTCCACGCTGGTGCCCCAGATGCGGGAGTCCGGCCGGGCGAAGTAGACGAGCTCGAAGACGCAGGGCGCCTGACGGGGCGCAGGCGAAAGGCTCCGGAGCCGGGTCACCTTCTTCCCCTCGATGCGGAGCACCTCGCCGGGGGCGATGTCGCGGACGAAGTCGGCGCCGATGATGTCGAAGGCGCAGGTCTCCGACGCCACCACGTGGCCCCCGTCCTTCTTGCCCAGGATCAGGGGGCGGTAGCCCCTCGGATCCACCGCCGCGTAGAGCACGTCGCCCACCGAAATGACGAGCGAGAAGGCGCCCTCAAGGTGCGAGAGCGCGTCGTCGACCTGCGCATCCACCGACTCGTGCCGCGACCGCGCGATCAGGTGCACGATCACCTCCGAGTCCGAGGAGGTCTGGAAGAGTGCGCCCTCTTCCACGAGGCGGCTCCGGAGCTCGTTCGCGTTCGTCAGGTTCCCGTTGTGGGCGATGGCGAGGTCGCCCCTCGCGTACCGCACCACGATGGGCTGGGCGTTCTGGATCAGGCTCCCGCCCGCGGTCGAATACCGGACGTGTCCCACCGCGGTCCGCCCCTCGAGCGCGTTGATGTCTGCCGCCGAGAAGACGTCGGCCACGAGCCCCGCGCCCTTTCGTACCCGGGCGTTCCCCTCGCCGTCGACGGTGCAGATCCCCGCCGACTCCTGGCCCCGGTGCTGGAGCGCGTAGAGCCCCAGGAAGCAGAGCTCCGAGGCACCCTCCACCCCGGAAGCCCCGAAGACGCCGCACTCCTCGCGGGGCAGGGGGTCGAGTTCCCAGTGGGGGATGTCACGCGCCGCGCCGGTGCGGGGGCCCTCGCTGACGGGTCCCCTCGATGTCGCCGGGTCGATCACGGGAAGTGACCTCATGTCTTCTCCACCGTGTTCATGATCTCGGGAAGTGCCGAGTGGTAGCGCTTCGCCACGCTCCCGATCTCGACCTGCAGCGTGCCCCTGGGGCTCCGGATCGAGAAGGCGCCATCCGCGCTTCCCACCTTCCCGATGATCCGGGCCGGAACGCCGTGGCCCCGCGCGATCTCGAGCGCACGCTCCTCGTCGGCGGGATCGAGGGACACGAGCACCCGCCCCTGGGTCTCCCCGAAGAAGAGCGCCACCGGCGCGATGTCGTCCTCGAGGGTGACCTCGACGCCGTGCGCGACCTCGCCGGCCACCGCGCATTCGGCGAGCGCCGCCGCGAGCCCCCCCTCCGAGGTGTCGTGGGCCGAACGCGCCACCCCCTTCTGGATCAGCGTGAGGACCGCATGCTGCAGGCGTCGCTCCGCCAGGAGATCCACCACCGGCGCCCGGCCGGCGACGATGCCCTCGGTGCGGTAGAGGTACTCCGAGCCCCCGATCTCCTCGCGGTTCACGCCCAGCAGCAGAATCAGGTCGCCTTCCGACCTGAACGCGGGGGTCGTGGCGTGGGCCTCGACGTCGTCGAGGAGGCCGACCATGCCGATGACCGGGGTCGGGTGGATCGCGACTCCGTCGGTCTCGTTGAAGAGCGACACGTTCCCGCCCGTGACCGGGGTCTCGAAGAGCGCGCACGCCTCGGCCATGCCGAGCACCGCCTCGCGGAGCTGGAAGTAGATGTGCGGCTTGAGCGGGTTCCCGAAGTTCAGGTTGTTCGTGACCGCGGTGGGGAGCGCTCCGGAGCAGACCAGGTTCCGGGCGGCTTCGGCCACCGCCGCCTTCGCCCCCTCGCGGGGTTCGAGCCAGCAGTAGCGACCGTTGCAGTCGGTGGTGGCGGCGAGCCCCCGGCGGGACCCCCGGAAGCGGATGACCCCGGCGTCGCCTCCCGGGCGGACGACCGTGCCGGTTCGAACCGAGGTGTCGTACTGCTCCCAGATCCAGCGCTTCGAAGCCAGGTTGGGAGACCCGATCAGCTCCATGAACTGCGCGGTCAGGTCGCCCTCCAGCGCCAGGACGCCGGACAGGTCCCGCTCCCGTGCCGCCTTCACCTCGTCGCCCTCGACGGCGTCACGCTCGTAGGTCGGGCAGCCCTCCGTCAGGGGGAGTGCCGGGATCGCCGCCACGAGCTGCCCGTTCTCGAGGATCCGGAAATACCCGTCGTCGGTGACCCGACCCACCGTCTCGGCCTCGAGCTCCCATTTCTCGAGGATGGCGCGGACGTCCTCCTCGTGCCCCTGCTTCGCCACCACGAGCATCCGCTCCTGCGACTCCGACAGGAGGATCTCGTAGGGGGTCATTCCCTCTTCCCGCACCGGCACCTGCGACATCTCGAGCTCGATCCCGGTGCCCCCGCGCCCCGCCATCTCGCTCGCCGCCGAGGTCAGGCCGGCGGCGCCCATGTCCTGGATCGCGAGGATGTGCCCGGAGCGGATCAGCTCGAGCGAGGCCTCGAGGAGAAGCTTCTCGGTGAACGGATCCCCGACCTGGACCCGCGGGCGGCTCGCCTCGTCGTCGTCGGCCGACAGCTCCTCCGACGCGAAGGTCGCGCCGTGAATGCCGTCGCGCCCCGTCCGGGCGCCCACCGCCATCATCGGGTTTCCCACCCCCGTGGCCTCGGCGGTGATCAGCTCCTCGCGCTTCATCAGCCCGATGGCCATGGCGTTCACGAGGGGGTTTCCGTCGTAGGCGCGGTCGAAGAAGACCTCGCCCCCGATGTTCGGAATTCCGACGCAGTTCCCATAGTCGCCGATGCCCCGCACCACCCCAGCGAAGAGGTAGCGGTTCCGGGGAGAGTCGAGGTCGCCGAACCTGAGCGCGTCGAGGACCGCCACCGGTCGTGCACCCATCGTGAAGATGTCCCGGAGAATGCCACCGACGCCGGTGGCGGCACCCTGGTAGGGCTCCACCGCCGACGGGTGGTTGTGCGACTCGATCTTGAAGGCCACGGCGAGCCCGTCACCGACGTCGATCACGCCCGCGTTCTCGCCGGGACCCTGGATGACCCAGGGCGCCTTCGTCGGAAGGAGCCTGAGAAGGCGCTTGGAGTTCTTGTAGCCACAGTGCTCCGACCACATGGCCGAGAAGACCCCCAGCTCCGTGAAGGTGGGCGTGCGGCCCAGGATCTCGACGACGAGCGCGTACTCGTCGGTCGAGAGACCGTGCTCGGCCACGAGTTCCGGCGTGATCTCGGGGTCGCCGGCACGGGGCGCGGGAAGGGCGGTGGTGGTAGTCTCGGTCATGGATGGAGATGCGCGGGGCGGGAGCTGGGGGAAGGCGCGGCGGCGGAGGCCCCCGCCAGGTGGGCGCGGAGCGACTGGAAGAGTCCGGCTCCGTCGGTGGACCCCAGGAGCGGCTCCACGGCTCGCTCCGGATGGGGCATCATGCCGATCACGTTCCGGGCCTCGTTCAGGATCCCCGCCACGTGGTGCGCGGAGCCGTTGGGGTTCGCTTCCGGCGTGAGCGCCCCGTCGGCGGTGCAGTAGCGGAAGGCGATGCGGTCCTCTCCCTCGAGCGCTGCCAGCACCTCCTTCGAGGCGGTGTAGTTCCCGTCGCCGTGGGCAATGGGGATGCGGAGCACCTGCCCCTTCTCGTAGGCCGAGGTAAAGGGCGAACGCGTGGTCTCGACCCGCAGGTGGACGTCGAACGAGCGGAAGCGGAGCGTCGTGTTGCGTAGGAGCGCACCGGGCAGGAGGCCGCTTTCGCAGAGCACCTGGAAGCCGTTGCAGATGCCGACCACCGGTCCGCCGTCGGCGGCGAAGGCCTTCACCGCCTCCATGACGGGCGAGAGGTGCGCGATGGCGCCGGGCCGGAGGTAGTCCCCGTAGGAGAACCCCCCGGGAAGGAAGACGGCGTCCACGTCGCCGAGCGAGGTGTCACGGTGCCAGAGGAAGACGGGCTCGAAGCCGTCCAGGAGCTTCAGCGCCTGGTAGCAGTCGTAGTCGCAGTTGGACCCCGGGAAGGTGACGACCGCGATCCTCATGCCTCCTCCAGCACGCCCTGCACCGTCACCTCGAAGTCTTCGGTCACGGGGTTCGCGAGGAGCTTCCGGCACATCTCCTCGGCCAGCCTCCGCGCCTCGTCGGCCGACGCCGCATCGACCTCGACGTCGAGGACCTTCCCGACGCGGACCTCCGAGACCCCTTCGTACCCGAGCGAGACCAGGGCATGGGCCACCGCCTTGCCCTGGGGGTCGAGGAGTCCGGGACGGGGCTTCACGCGCACTTCGAGGTGGAAACGGCTCAAGGTTCGTTCTCCGGGGAAGGGTAGCGATCGGGGGCGATTTCGCCGTAGTCGAGGGATCTCTGTTCGGTGCCCGCGTCGTCCTCGTCGGCCAGGTCGAGGAGGGGGTCGGAATCGGGGAGCCGCTCGAGCAGCCCCATCACGAAGGTACG
>JBJHBX010000187.1:0-6029 GCA_050485725.1 Gemmatimonadales bacterium
CTGCGGGGCCGAGGAAGACGAACCGGCCGCGCGCCTGGATCGCGACCCGGTCGGCGAGGCGGATTCCCTCGGCGAGCTGGTGGGTCACGAGCACCACGCTCCGGCGGCCATCCCTGAGCCGCTGGAGTACCCCGCGCAGCAGCGCCGCGGCGTGCAGGTCGAGGCCGGTGAAGGGCTCGTCGAGGAGCACGAGCGCCGGGTCATGGAGAAGGCTGCGGGCCAGCGACAGCCGCTGGCGCATGCCCCGTGAGAAACCGCGGGCCGAACGGTCCGCGGCCTCCTCGAGACCCACCTCGGCGAGGGCTGCCTGGACCCGGTCACCCGGGTCGGGGAGCCGGTACAGCCTTGCCCAGAAGCGCAGGTTCTCGCGGGCCGTGAGGGCGCCGTAGAGGAAGGTGCGGTGCGAGAGGAGCCCGAGCTCGGAACGCCAGTCGGTCCGGGTGGCGTCGAGAGGCTCGCCGCGGAAGCGGATCTCCCCCGAGGTGGGGTGGAGCGTGCCCGAGAGCAGACCGAGAAGGGTGGACTTCCCCGCCCCGTTCGGACCGAGAATCGCGAGGGCCTCGCCCCGGGCGAGGGAGAAGCCGATGCCGTCCACCGCCCGCACGGCACCGAAGCGCCGGGTGAGATCCCGGGCCTCCAGGAGGGGGGTGGTCAAGCCCCGTCGTCCCCGCCCGCGGGGGTGGCTGCGGGAGCGGGGCTCGACTCACCCGGGCGAGGCACGGTCGCCAGCGCCGCGCCGCATTCGCCGCAGAAGCGGCTGCCGCGGGGGTTCGGGTGAGCGCAGTGGGGGCAGACGGCCCCCTCCCGGATCGAGGCACGGAGGGCGGCGATCTCGGCCTCGAGTTCCTGTCGACCGGCAGCGCCCGCGCGGGTGTCCTCGTCGCTCGCCTCCTCGTCGAGGGCGGCGAGCGCCTCCGCCGAGGCCTGCGCCCGCAGGGCGCGGTAGTCCGCCTCGTCGAGCTTTCCGGCATGGAAGTCGTATTCCACGTCGCGAAGGGCCAGGAGCGCCATCCGCTTCCGGTGCTGCGCGTCGGTCAGGTCCTCGGTCGAGGCCCCGAGGGGTGCAGCCCGCCCGGTCACCAGCGGGTGGAAGATGAATGCCACCGCCGCCACCGTCAGGAGCACAGCCAGGGCGATCGTCACGCGCCGCCCCCCTGCCGGCCCAGCCTCCCCACGCCGGCCGGGACCGGCACCGCACCCGGCGAGCCCGCCGGCGCGCGGGCGCGGTCGCCCGGGCCTCCGCCACCGGGGCCCCGGCCTCCAGGCGTGCCCCGGGGGCCGCCCGCCCCCTCGGACCCGCTGCCCGTCGCCGCCACCGTACCGGGCCGCTTCGCCCCCGGGGTTCCCGCCCCCGGCCAGAGCGCGATCAGGGTGCCCAGCGCCAGGATCAGCCCTCCGTACCAGATCCAGGGCACGAGGGGGTTCACGAGGACCTGGAAGGTGGCCCGGTGGAAGCGGGGGTCGGTGCCCGCCCCTACCTGTTCGTCGAGGGTCGCGAGGATCACGTAGAGGTCCTCGAGGAAGCTCGAACGGATCCCCACCTCGGTCACCGGCTGCCCCTGCGCCAGGTAGACCCGGCGCTCGGTGTTCAGGCTCCCGATGAAGACCCCGTCCTTCTCCACCGACATCGTCGCGATCCACTGCATCGAATGACCTGGATCCGAGGCGGTGGAAAGCCCCTCGTAGCGCAGGCTGTAGACATGGCCGAAGGGAGAGGCGATCTCGATGGACTCACCGGGCTCGATGCTCTGCCTGACCTCCTGGTCGTAGGCGGCGCCGGCGAAGCCCATGAAGATCACGACGACGCCCACGTGCACGATGTACCCACCCCAGCGCCGCCGGTTCTTGCGCACCAGGTGCACGAAGGCGGTGAAGGGGTTCTCTCCCTCGATCCGTGCCCGGGCCTTCGTCCCCTTCCAGAACTCCACCACGATCACCACCAGCACGAAGACCCCGATGGCAAAGGTGAGCAGGGCCTGCGGATGGCGGGTGCCGACTGCCCAGAGCACGATCCCCGCCGCCAGCCCGGCCGCGAGGGGCCAGGTGAAGTTCCGCTTCAGGTTGCGAGCCGAGGCCTTCCGCCAGGCGATGACCGGGCCGATCCCCATCAGCGCGAGGAGGATGAGACCGATCGGAATGTTGACCTGGTTGAAGAAGGGCGGGCCCACCGAGACCTTCG
Source organism: Gemmatimonadales bacterium (assembly GCA_050485725.1). GTDB lineage: Bacteria > Gemmatimonadota > Gemmatimonadetes > Longimicrobiales > Gaopeijiaceae > SKNW01. The sequence continues at coordinate 2,180 of JBJHBX010000187.1, forward strand.
AGCCGGTCAGCCCCTCGGTGAAGAGGGGGAACAGCGTCCCCCAGGTCACCGCGAAGGCCGCCCCGAGCAGCACCAGGTTGTTCAGAAGGAATGCGGACTCCCGCGACAGGTACGACTCGAAGGTCCGGTCGCTCTGCATCATCGGGAGCCGCTTCACGATGAGCCAGGCGCATCCCAGTCCCACCACCCCCATGAAGGCCAGGAAGGTATAGGCGATCGTAAGGTCCTGCGCGAAGGAGTGGACCGATTCGATGAGCCCCGACCGGGTGAGGAAGGTGGCGAAGATCGTCATCAGGAAGGTCAGGACCACGAGCACCATGTTCCAGACCTTCAGCATCCCCCTCGATTCCTGGATCATGATCGAGTGGAGGAAGGCGGTGGCCACGAGCCACGGAAGGAGCGACGCGTTCTCGACCGGGTCCCAGAACCAGTACCCGCCCCACCCCAGCTCCTCGTAGGCCCAGCGCATCCCGAAGACGATTCCCAGCGAGAGGAAGAACCAGCTCGTCAGGATCCACCTGCGCGTGACCTGGATCCAGCGGGCGTCCAGGATCCCCGTCAGCAGCGCCGAAACCGCGAAGGCGAAGGGGATCGTGAAGGCCGTGAAACCCAGGTACAGCGTCGGCGGATGGATCGTCATCCAGTAGTTCTGGAGCTGGGGGTTCAGCCCCCGACCGTCCGCCGGCGTGAAGGGGAGCTTTTCGAAGGGGGGGGTGATGAAGAGGGTGATGACCAGGAAGAAGGCGATGACAGCGAGGAGCGTTCCCGTCACGTACGGCATGAACTCGCGGTTCCGCCTGCGGTTGAACCAGACGGCGAGCGCCGAGAAGAAGGACAGGTTGAGCGCCCAGAAGAGAAGCGACCCGCGCTGCCCTGCCCAGAGTCCCGAGATCTTGAAGTAGGTGGGGAGGTTCCGGCTCGAGTAGTTGTAGACGTACCAGTACTCGTATCGGTTCCCGAGGAAGGCGGCGATCAGGCCCAGCGATGCGACGGCGGTGAGCGCCAGCACCACGTAGAGGCTTCGCTCCGCGCTCAGGACCAGGTCTCCCCGCTGCCAGCGCCCCCCCAGGAAAGCCAGAACGCCCCCCCAGATCGTGATGGGAAGGGCGATCCAGAGGGCGTACTCCCCCAGCTCGGTCATGCGTCGCCGGGCACGCCGTAGCCGTAGTCGCTCTCGTCAGGCATGGCCTCGTAGCGGCTCCCGCACTTCGTGAGTACCTCTGTGGCTTCGAAGATGCCTCCCCCCATGTACCGCCCCTCCATGACCACCTCGACGTCGCCCGAGTCGTTGAAGGTATCGGGGATCGGGTGGCGGAAGTGCACGGTCAGGATCACGTCGGGGGCCGCGGGATCGTACACCTCGAAGGTGTGGAGGAGCTCGTCGGTCATCGCCGCATAGCTGCCCTGCACGACGCTCCCGCTCACACGCACGCCTCGCTCCATGGTCATCGGGTCCTGGTCGGCCCGGGCCATCAGCTCGGTGGGCGTCAGGTAGTAGACCATCGTGTCGGAGATGCCGGTCCAGACGAGCCACGTGACGATGGTGGCCACGCCGACCAGCCCTGCGAGGAAACGTCGATCCTTCTTCATCGAGCGACCCTGGTCCGGGGGAACGTCCGGGGCGGCGCCGCCGGAGGGCGCCCGGTCCGGTCACCCATGACGTAACGGTGACCCGACCGAATCAAGATATCGACTGGAAAGCGGCGGTACAAACCCGAGCTTCGAGCGGGAGTTCCCCACCCCGGTACCGAGCTTGCACCTCCGGGTCCCGGGTTCGCTCCGGGAACAGACCGCCCCGACCGGTGAACCCCATGACCCGGGCCGCTTCGAACCGATCGGAGTCCGGAAAGCGCGCACAACGGAGGAGACAGCATGTCCCGATTCGAGAAGAAAAGCGTCATCGTGACCGGTGGCGGAAGCGGCATCGGCGAGGCGGCCGCCCGTGCCTTCGCGGTGGAGGGTGCCGCCGTCGCCGTCGCCGACCTTGACGAGGAGAACGCCCGGAAGGTGGCGTCGGCCATCGAGGCGGCAGGCGGCCGGGCGAAGGCGTTCCCCGTCGACGTCGCCGACGAGGCGCAGGTGGCGGCGCTGATCTCCGGCACCGTCGAGGCCTTCGGTGACCTCGACGTGGTGGTGAACAACGCGGGGATCGGCGAGAAGCCCACACCCATCGACGAGCGCCCGACCTCGGACTGGCAGCGGGTCATCGACGTGAACCTGACCTCGGCCTTCCACGCCACGAAGTACGCTGCGCGCCACTGGAAGGGTGCCGACCGGGGGGGCGTGCTCGTGAACGTGGCCTCGATCCTGGGGGTCGTCGGCTTCAAGGGGGCCCCGGCCTACACGGCGGCCAAGCACGGCCTCGTGGGCTTCACGAAGGCCACCGCGCTGGAGCTCGCCGAGTTCGGGATCCGCGTGGTCTCGGTGAACCCGGCCTTCATCCGGACCCCGCTCATCGCGGGGATGGAGGAGGCGGTCCTCCCCCTCCACCCGATCGGGCGGCTCGGCGAGGCGGAAGAGGTGGCCTCGCTGATCCTCTACCTGTCCTCGGACGAGGCGGGGTTCCTGACGGGGGCCACCTACCTGGTCGACGGCGGCTACACGGCCCGGTAGTTCGCCGGGGCGTTGCAGCGGGGCGATCGGGCCGGTGGGAGCCCGAAGGGTCAGGGCAGCTCGGCCAGCCCGATCGCCCCGATCCCGGTCCCGTCTCCAGTCACCCCCCGCCTGTGGTAGTCCAGCTGCCCCAGGTGGTAGGCCGCGTGCGAGAGAAGGTGAAGGAGAAAGGCGCGAAGCGTCGGGCGCGGGCGCCCCTGCCAGGCCGGTGGGTCAACCGGGGCGGGGGCGTCGAGCGCCACCGTGTCGAGCCCGGGGAGCACGGCACGGATCACCGCCCCGGCGGCCGCAAGCTCGCGTGCGAGGTCGGCCCGGCTCAACCCGGAACGGCTGAACTCGGCGTCACGGTCCCTCAGGTAGCCATCCCCCCCGAGGACCGCCCCGACGAAGTGCCGGAGGTTCCCCGCCAGGTGGAGCGCCAGCGTGCCCGCGCTGTTGGGCCAGCCGGGAAGAGTTCGCCAGGGGGCATCGTCGTCGGGATAGGCGAGGATCTCTCTCCGCGCCGCCGCGAGCTCCCGACAGAGGAGGTGCGCGAGGATCGCGCCCTCCGAGCCCGGGCTCGACCCGGCGGACCCGTCACCCCGATCCGGCGCAGGGTCTGGGAAGGCGTATGCCTGCCCGGCTCGCTCGAGGAGCTCCAGCAGGAGAGGCACCGAGAGCCCCACCACCGCCGAGAAGTCGCCCTCGACCCCCTCGACGAGCACGCTTCCGAGCCCCTGGATTCCGTATGCGCCGGCCTTGTCCATCGGTTCCCCGGTGGCCACGTAGCCCCGGGCCTCGGACTCGGCGAAGTCCCGGAACCGGACCCGCGTCACCTCGACCCCGCTCACGACGCCACCCGGCGTGGCCAGCGCGAGCCCCGTGGCCACCCGGTGCTCGCGCCCGGAAAGGGCAAGGAGCATCCGCACGGCGTCCTCCGGGTCCTTCGGCTTTTCGAGCACCTGGTCGGCCAGCGCCACCGTGGTGTCGCCGGCGAGCACCCAGGCCTCCGGGTGCAGGCGGTGCACCGCGGCCGCCTTCTCCCGGGCGAGTCTTTCCACGTAGCGGTCCGGTGCCTCACCCTCCCGTCGGGTCTCGTCGATCTCGGCGGGAACGACCTGGTGCCTGATCCCGAGAAGGGCGAGGAGCTCGGCGCGCCGGGGCGAAGCCGACGCCAGGATGAACGCCGTCCCGCCGGCACCCGTCACGCGTCCTCCCCCTCGCCCGCCCCTGCGGGCCCCCGCTCCAGGACGAGCGT
>JBJHBX010000188.1:0-6026 GCA_050485725.1 Gemmatimonadales bacterium
GGGCTGCGGGGCATGGGCACGACGCTCACCGCCGCCGGGGTTGTTGGCCGTACTCTTCGCCTGATCCAGATCGGCGACTCCCGGGCCTATCTCTTCCGGGAGGGGAAGCTGGAGCAGCTCACCCGCGACCAGTCCATGGTACAGGAGATGCTGGACTCAGGGGTGATGACCCCGGAACAGGCCGAGCGGAGTCCGCACCGGAACGTGATCCTCCAGGCGCTTGGCGTGGACGGTCCCATCGAGCCGGTGGCGACCGCACGGTCCCTCGAACCCGGCGACAGGATCCTCCTCTGCACCGACGGGCTGAGCGGGGTGCTCCCGCAGGGTCGAATCGGAGAGATCCTGGCGCGGGGGGTGCCGGCAGCAGAGACCTGCGATGCGCTCGTCGAGGCCACGCTGCGTGCAGGTGCCCCCGACAACGTCACCTGCGTCGTCGCCGACCTCCGCTGAGGGTTCGGGGCAGCCGGTGGAGCCGGCCCACGAACCCTCCTTGCCGGATCACCCCACCGCCACGCGCGCCGCAGGGAGCACGCCGGCCATCAGGTGGTCGAGCACGTCTTCCGCCGAGTACGAGGTGCGGCCACCCAGGAACTCGTGGATCCTGGCCAGCTCGTCTCCACTGGTCAGCAGGGGCCGTTCCACTTCGCCGTCGCGGATCTGGGCGTGCCCCACGTCGGCCATCAGCGCGTTGCAGAGACACTTCCTTCCCTCGGTCTCGGCCTCGGTGCCCCCCTTCGCCTTCCAGGTCTTGACCGGCTCGGCCGGGCATCGGTAGCCGACCCGGCCACCCTCCATCCGGTACGCGGTCCGCAGGTAGCCCAGGTCGCAGATCCGTTCCCGGGCCTGGTACTCCCCGCGCCCCGCGTTCGTCCCCTCGATCTGGACCACCTTGAAGGGGAAGCCGGTGGGGGACGCGCGCAGGTCGGTCCGGACCTCGACACCCTTCTCCCGGACCGCCTGTCGAAGCACCCGCGCCTTCAGGATCGGGTCCAGCCCGCTTTCGTCGGCGAAGGCGAAGAGCGTCCCCACCTGGATTCCGGCCGCTCCGGCGTCGAGCGCATTCCGAAGGCCCTCGGGCGTGCCGGTCCCCCCGGCGAGCCAGAAGGGAAGCCCAAGCTCCGCGATCTCGTCGAGGTTCACGACGTCGCGCTCGCCGTAGACGGGCTCCCCCCGGTCGTTCGTCTCGAGGGCGCCCCGGGGCGGCGCGTTGTGCCCTCCCGCGGTGGGTCCCTCGATGATCCAGCCGTCGATGCGACCGGTGGCCTTGCGGTGCAGCATCTTCGCGAGCGAGGAGGAGGCGATGATCGGGTAGAAGGCGGGGCGCCGGATCGGCTCAGGCACCCCGTCGGGCCAGTGGATCCCCGGGTCGAAGTGGAGCTCGTCCGGGGCGTCTCCCGCCGGACCTTCCACGTCGAACCGCATCTTCACCGCGCGGTGCTCCGCCAGTCCGTCGAGCACCCCAGGGATCTCACGGGGAATGCCCGCGCCCATCAGCACGCAGTCGACCCCGGCGAGCATCGCCCCGTAGAGGGTGGCCAGGTTCGGCATCTGGACCTTGGTGAGCAGGTTCACGCCCACCTCCCCGTCGTGCCCCTCCTTGGCCAGGAAGACCTCGACGAAGCTCGCGAGCATCGTCACCTGCTCCCGGACCGCGTTCACCTTCTGCCGCCACATCGAGAGCAGGCGGTAGGAGGCATCGGGTGCCTTGCCTCCGGGAATGAAGTAGGCCTCGAGCGCGGCCCGGCTCACCTCCGGAAGGGGGAAAGCCTCCATCGCCCGGCGCAGGTGGCCGCCGGGGTCACCGTCCTGGAGCCGTCGCACGAAGAGCGTGTCGATGCAGGTCCCCGAGACCACGCCCAGGTGGCCGCGCAGGGAAACGGAACGGGCGAGCTCCCAGTTGGAAACGCCTATCCCCATGCCTCCCTGGATGATCAGGGGGAGTGGTCGAGCTGCGACAGCGGTCATGAATCCGGGCGTGGAGGGGGTGCACCCGTGCGGGACGCAGGGTACTTCAGGGGGGAGACGAGTCTCAAGTGGGGGAATTCGCCCCGCTTCGTCAACCCCTCTGGTCGGCAGAGGGTCCGTTTCCCCGTGAGATTCAGGTCAGGGACGACGGTCCCTCAGGGGCGATGCGTAAGGTCCCTTCCCCCGCGTGTACACGACGACCACCCCGTTCGACACGTTCCCCGCCGTTCCGAAGAGGGTCGTGGCCTGCGTGGCCGGCAGGAACTCGATGCTCTCGATCTCCGAGGCCGAAAGAGTCCGCAGGAAGTCGCCGGCCTCCTCCTGAGCAATCCGCGTGCCGTCGACGATGACCTGGACCATCTGGCACCCCGAGTCGCCGACGCCCTGGACCCGACGGTTCGACTGGATGCAGAGAATCGGCGGGCCCACAGCCTGGAAGATCTCCCGGACCTGGAGTCCCGGCGAACCCCGCCGGAGCACCTCGTAGGCGCGAGCACCCCGCTCCTCCTCGATGAGCATGGCCTCGCCGTAGACGATGTCGCGGCGGAAGGGGGTCAGCCGGGTGATTTCCTCGACGGCGCTCCGCGTCGTCACCTCGATGCCGGCGAGCTCCACCGCCTGGGGAGCGACCCGCATGCGCAGGAAGACGTCCTGCCCCGCCGGCACGTCGACCTCGTCGGACTCGACGTTGTAGCCCAGGTGGCGGATCTCGAGGAGGTAGCGGCCGGGCCGCACGCCGTTGAAGACGAAGCGCCCGTCCTGGCCGGTCAGGGCCTGGAGCGAACTCCCCCGGATCCGGACGATCGCCTGCTGGATCGGGGCGCCCGAGAGCTGGTCGATGAGCTCGCCGCTCAGGTCGGCGAGCCCCCGGGCCGCGGCCTCCATCAGGATCCGTTCCTGGATGACACCGGGCTGCCCCGCCCCGGCGGTGGTGGCCAGCGGCAGCTCGACGTCGTGGAAGACCAGGGTGGGCTGGGTCAGCTCGACCTCTTCCATCTGGCTCATGCGCCCCAGGAGCTGCCCCTGGAGCTGCACGAACCCCGCGTTCGCAGGCACCCCGCAGATCCGGTAGCGCCCACCGGAGTCGGACTCGCCGGCCAGGACCCGCGTCTGCGCGCCGTCGAACCACCGGGCCTCGACGCGGACGTTGGGCAGCACCACGTCGGCGTTCGGATCCCGGGCCACGCCCACCACGCTCACGAACTCGTCGCCCACCTCCGCCTGGCATTCGTAGGCCATCAGCAGCAGGCGCGAGGGCACGACGAGACCCAGGTCGTCGACGATGGCATCGCCCTCGACTCGCACCGGCTCGGAGAGGGGACTCAGGAGCCCGTCGATGTCCGCCTGGACGCGGTAGGTCCCGGCCTCGGGGAGCACGATGTCGAAGTACCCCTCCTCGTCGGTGCGGGTCACCGCCACCGACTCGAGGGGCGCGCCGTTCGCCCCTCCCTTGAAGGCGGTGACGACCGCACCGGGGACCGGGGCCAGCGTGATCTGCTCGGCCACGAGCCCCGAAATGACCTGTGCGCCAGCAGGCGCGGCGAGCCCGGACAGGCCGATCAGGACCAGGGCTGTGGCGGCGCCCGGCGCCCCCCTCCGCGGGGTACGAGGGGAATGCGGGGCTGAGGCGCTGGCGGTGAACATGGCGTCAGGACGTCCGGAGCGTGATCTGGATCACGCCCCCGGTGTGGCCGCCCCCGTAACGCGTGGTGGCGTTGGCCGCGTTGATGAAGCGAAGGGAGGTGATGCCATCGGTGTCGAAGCCGCGAAGCGTCTCGATGGGGCCGTGTCGCCGGTCGCCGACGTAAACGATGGGCATGTCGCCGCCGGACTGCTGGAGCGAACTCGCACCCCGGCTCGTCAGCCAGCGCGGGCGAAGCTGCTGGACCGCGTCGTAGGCGTTCCGGGTCGACGAGTTCTCGAGCTCGGCCCGCGTGATCAGGTCCGGGTTCCGCGATGGGCCGCGCTCCCCGGAGGCGGCACAGCCGACGGATGCGGCCACGAGAAGAAGCGCGACACCGACCGGCAGGGACGCACGGCCGAGTACGCGAGGACGAACGTTCCGCATGGCGAACCTCCTGTCGACTTGCGGGATGCACTTGAACGGCAGGTGCAGTACACCGAAGGCACCCTTTCGTGCCCTCGGGGGGTAGAAGGGGTGTTACCATGGAACCGGGCGGAAGGTTCTTCCGCCCGTGAACCCGATTCGTCCCGAGCGCCCCGAGGCCCATGAACAGAACGCCGTTCGATCGCTCCCGCTCCCTTCGCGGCGCCCTCCTCCTCGTGGGAGGCGCGTTCCTCCTCTCGTCGTGCGTGTCGGGGACCACCGACCTGGGCCTGGAAAGCTTCCAGGGCGAGTGGTGCACCCTTCGCGGCCTCGCCTCGAGCAACGACCCCGCCAGGGGCGTCTCCTTCATCGGCATGGTGCTGTTCGAGGAGGCCGGACAGGTCTTCGGAACCGGAAGCGTGAGCCGTCCCGGCGACGACGAGATCCTTCCCTCCCGCTACTCCGGCACCGTCAGCGGCCGGACCGCCACGATCCTCCGCTCCGACCTCGAGGAAGGCGAGGAACCCGGACCCGTCTTCACCCTGACGCTGACCCGCGAAGGGGAACGCGACCTGGTGGGCACCATGACCGGCGACCCTTCCTTCGAGGGAGAGGCGCACCTCGTGCGCCTCGGACCGCGCTGCTTCGCGGAGTGACGCGGGCCGCGAGGAAGGCGTGACCCCAGGAACGAAACGGCCCCCCGGCTCAGAGCCGGGGGGCCGTTCTTCATGCCTGCTGCTCCTCCCACCGGTCTCGGCGGAAGGCCCGCGAACCGGGACCGGAGCGTGCGCTCCGGCCCCGGCACCCTGGCATCAGCTGATGTTCGGGTTCGCGTTCCGCTCCGCGAAGGGGAGCGGGAAGCAGGTCTGGTTCGACACGTCGCCGATCGCGTCCTTGTAGTAGGGACCCGGCTGGAGAATGTTCGGTACCAGGTTCCCCTGCCTGCGGAAGTCGCCCATCCGCTTGGCCTCGAGCCAGAAGTCACGCGAACGCTGGTCCATCAGCGCCGCGTTCAGCTCGGTGAGGCTCGTGGTGGAGATCGGAGCCTGGTTGCCCACCGCACGCCGCTCGTTGATGAAGGCGAGCATGGCGGAGGCGTTCTGACCCGCCTCGATCTCGATGTAGCGGGCCTCGAGCCCCGACGCGAGCCGGATCGGCGCCGCCCAGTTGTCGAACTTGGTCTGCGACCAGAGTCGGAGCGTCGAGTCCTGCGCGTCACGCCCGGCGTCGAAGAAGGTGATGCGCGGGTCGTTCATCTCGCGGTAGTGCGGAGGCACGACCAGCGACTCGCGGTTGCCACCGGCGCCGTAGAAGAAGACGCCGTTGCCCAGGCGGCCCCGGCTTCCCGGGTCGTCCACGTAGGGCACGTTGAAGACGAAGCTCGTGGCCACGCCCGAGACCGCCTGGGCCGCCTCGCCGGCGCGCCCGAGCTGGAGAAGGGCACGCCCCTTTCCGACCCGGGCGGCGTTCACGATGTTCGTGGCCTCGGCGCCCGACGCAGCACCTCCGCGCTGGATCGCGATATCGAAGCGGTTCACCGCCGTCTCCAGGAGCTGCGTCGGCGTCATGAGCGGCCCGGGCGCGTTGCCCGCGTCACGCATGGTGCCCTCGCAGAAGGCCTCGCCCTGGAGGACCAGGCCGAACCCGGAGGTGAGCGCGGCCCGCGCCACGTTCAGGTCGGTGCCGGGCTCGTTCCCCAGCGACTCGATGACCTGCTCGGCCTGGGAAATCCCCCGCAGAAGCGGGAACCAGACCTCGTTGTTGTGCGTGCCGTTCCGGTCGTCGATGAAGCGGCGACCGTACTCGTTCCGGGTCGGGAAGGTGTCGCCCACCCACGCCTCGTTCGTGAACCAGGCGGTGTAGACGATCATGCTCCCGTAGGCCGAAGCGAAGGTCTGGAAGGCGGAGCGGGAGAAGATCGTCCCGTCCTCCACCGCGTCCACCGTCTCGGCGTTGATGATGTTCGGCGTGCGGACCTCGAAGAAGCTGTCGCACCCGGCCAGCGCCGGGAGCA
>JBJHBX010000189.1:0-6025 GCA_050485725.1 Gemmatimonadales bacterium
CCCCGGGAGAGGCCGCCGCCGTGGCGCTCCCCGTCGATGGCATCGGCCCGGCTCCCGGCCCCGCGCCCCTCGCCTGGAACCCCGACGCCTGGGCCGGAGGTGTGCATCACGCGCTCTCCCACGCCCTGGCCAAGGCCGCCATGTTCCTGGCCGCAGGGAGCATGACGTACGCGGTGGCCCGCGACGACCTGAAGGCCATCTCGGGGATCGCGCATCGTCTCCCCATGACCTTCCTCGCATTCGGGCTCGGCGGCCTGACGCTGGCCGGGATTCCCCCCTCCGGCGGCTTCGTGGCCAAGTGGCTCCTGCTGCGCGCCGCCGTGGCCCAGGGGGGATGGGGTTGGGCGATCCTCCTGACGGTGGGCGGGCTCCTGACCCTTGCCTACGTGCTGATGGTGCTCCGGCACGCCCTCGACCGAACCGACCCCCCCGAGCACTTCCGTCCGGTCCCGAAGCGCATGGAGTGGACAGCGCTGGCGCTGGCGCTCCTGGCCGTGGTGCTGGGGATCCGCGCTTCCGAGGTCATGGCCCTCGTCGGGGCCTCTCTCCCGGCCGGGGGGCTGCCATGACCGGGGTCGTCCCCCTCGTCCCCTGGGAGGCGCTCCCCCTCGCGGTGCTCCTCAGCTCCTTCATTCCCGGAATCGGGATCATGCTCCTGCGCGAGGAGCAGCGGCGCCTGCGCACCACGCTGAACCTGCTGGGCGCGGTGGCGAAGGTCGTCTTCGTCGGGTTGATGCTCCAGGGGATCGGGGCCGGGGCGGAATACGGCTGGCGCCTCGAGGTGCTCCCGGGGCTCGAGCTGACGCTCGTGGGCGATGCCCTGGCACTCCTCTTCGTGACGCTCTCGGCGGTCCTCTGGCTCGTGACCACGGTCTACGCCATCGGCTACCTCGAGGACTCCCCGAACCGCCGCCGCTTCTTCTCGTTCTTCAGCCTCTGCGTGACGGCCACCACCGGCATCGCGATGGCCGGCGACCTCTTCACCTTCGTCCTCTTCTACGAGGCGCTGACCTGGGCCACCTACCCCCTGGTCGTGCACCGGGGGACCCCGGCGGCCATCGAGGCCGGGCGTCGCTACCTGCTGTACACGCTCATGTCGGGCGCCGTGCTCGTGCTGGGCGCGGTCTGGTTTCAGGTCGAGACGGGGACGCTGGCCTTCGAGGCCGGCGGCGTCGTCGATGCCGACGCGGTGGCGGCGGCACCGGGGCGCTACCTGGCGCTCTTCCTGGTCCTCCTGGCGGGAATGGCGGTGAAGGCGGCGCTCTTCCCGGTTCACGGCTGGCTCCCGGTGGCCATGGTGGCGCCCGCGCCGGTGAGCGCGCTGCTGCACGCGGTGGCAGTGGTCAAGGCCGGCGCCTTCGGGGTCACCCGCCTCCTCCACTCGCTCTTCGGAATCGAGGTCGCGTGGGCCATCGGGGGTGCGGGGATCGTGGCGGCGCTCGCCGCCTTCACGATCGTGTACGGCTCGATCCGCGCCCTCGCGCAGGACGACCTGAAGCGCCTTCTCGCCTTCAGCACCGTGAGCCAGCTCTCCTACATTGCCCTGGGCGTGGCCCTCCTGGCCCCGACGGCCCAGATCGGCGGCCTCGTGCACCTGGTGCACCAGGGGATCATGAAGATCACCCTCTTCTTCTGCGCCGGCCTCCTGGCCGAGACCCTCGAGGTGAAGCGGGTCAGCCAGATGGGCGGCATTGCGCGGCGCATGCCCCTCACGATGGGGGCCTTCACCGTGGCGGCGCTGGGCATGATCGGAATTCCCCCGGTCGCGGGCTTCCTCTCGAAGTGGTACCTGGGGGTCGGGGCGCTCGAGGCCGGCATGCCCTGGGTGGTCGCGGTACTGCTCGCGTCGAGCCTCCTGAACGCCGCCTACTTTCTTCCCGTGATCCGGACGGCGTACCTGGATCCGCCCGATCCCGCCTGGTCGGAGGGGGGGGATGCGAGGCGGGCGGGTGCCGCGTCCGGGGGGACGGGACCCCGCCGCCTCGAGGCGGACTGGCGGCTCCTGGTGCCGGCCCTCGTGGCTGCCGCGCTCTCGCTCCTGAGCGGGGTCTTCGGCGGGCTGCCCTGGAGCCCGCTGGGGTGGACCGAGCTCATCGTCGGGCGAGGCGAGCTCTGATGCGCCGGCCGTGGACGGGGGCTCGATGAGCGCGGCATGGCTTCCGGCGTTCCTGACCTGGGCGGCTCCGGGGGTGCCGCTCGCCGTGGCCGCGGCCTGGCTCGTGCCGCCGCTTCGACGCGCCGTGGTAGGGCTCGCGCCGGTGGCGGCGCTCCCCGCGCTCCTCCTCGCGCTCGTGCACCTGGCGGAGCCCGGCGCCGCCGCGCCCGTCGAGGCGCCGGTCCTCTTCCTGGGGCTGCGGCTGGGGGTGGATCTGGCCGGGGGCGCGCTCCTGGCCCTCACGGCCCTCCTCTGGACGGCGGCCGGGGCCTTCGCCTGGTGCCAGCACCGGAATGATCCCGGCCGGGAGCGGCTCTTCGCCTTCTGGTCGGCGACGCTCGCGGGGAACATGGGGCTCGTCCTGGCCTGGGACCTCCTGAGCTTCTACCTGGCCTTCGCGGTCATGACCTTCGCGGCGTGGGGGCTCGTCGTCCACCACCGGACCGAAGCCGCGATCCGGGCCGGCCGCGTCTACATCGTGCTGGCGCTCGTCGGCGAGGTGGCGATCCTTTCGGCCCTCTTCGCGCTGGGAGCGGCGGGGGGCGGCGGGGTCTTCCTGGGCTTCGAGCTGTCCGAGGCCTGGATCGCCCTGGGCGGGTGGGGGCCGCTCGTGGCAGCGCTCGCGGTGGCCGGTTTCGGGGTGAAGGCGGGACTCGTCCCGCTCCACCCCTGGCTTCCCCTGGCGCATCCGGTGGCCCCGACGGCGGCCAGCGCACTTCTGAGCGGGGTCATGGTGAAGGCCGGCGTGCTGGGCTGGCTCCGGATCCTCCCGGCCGGGAGCGAGCTCCCCCTTCACGGGGTGGGCGAGGGGCTCCTGGTGCTCGGGGTGGTCGGTGCCTTCTGGGGCGTGATTGCCGGGCTGGCCCAGGACGACCCGAAGACGGTGCTGGCCTACTCGACGGTGAGCCAGATGGGGTACCTGGCCATCGGCGTGGGGCTCCTGGTCCTCCTTCCCGACGCCGCACCCCTTGCCCTTGGGGCGGTGCTCCTCTACGCACTGCATCATGGCATGGCAAAGGCGGCGCTCTTCCTGTCGGTGGGGGTGGCCGGGGCTCTCTCGGTGGCCGGCGCGGAGGAGAGGAACGGGATGGGACCGACCGGCTGGATCCTCGCGGTGGGGGTGGCGATCCCCGCCCTGGCCCTTGCCGGGGCACCCCTCACGTCGGGAGTCGTTGCGAAGGGCGCACTGAAGGAGGCGCTCGGGGAGCTTGGAGGCGGGTGGTATGCGGTCCTCGATCCGCTCCTCCTGGTCGCGGCCTTCGGGACCGCCCTCCTCCTGGTGCGTTTCTGGCTCGTGCTCCAGGCGAAGCTGCAGGCGCCCGTGGCGGCCCCGAGGGCCGGGGTTCCGGCGGGGCTCATGGTGCCCTGGGCCTTCGTCGTTGCCGGGGTCGCCGCCGGTCCCCTCTGGATGGCCGGCGCGATTCCCCTTCCCGAGGGGATCGGGGTGCCCGTCGCATGGTCTCTCGACGCGCCGGGGTCCGCGCTCCTCCCCCTGGTCCTCGCGGGGATCGTGGCCCTCGGGGTGGTCGGCGGTCGGCTCCTCCCCCGGTGGATCCGCGAGCTGCACATCCCCGCGGGGGACCTGGTCGTGCCCCTCGAACGACTGATGGACGGCCGCCCGCCGGGGGTGGGGAGGCTGGCGCGGCTGGCGCAGGCTTCGGCCCGGGCCGTCGAGGTGGCCGAGGCCGCGGTGGTCCGCCGGTACGAGCGCCTCGAGCGGGGCGACCTCCTGCTCGTCAGGGGGCCCGCGCTGGCCCTCGCCCTCTTCGGGCTCGTGGCCCTTCTGGCGGTGGCGCTCCTCCGGGGGTAAGGTGGGCCGGCCATGGACACCCGCATGCCGGCGCGCCTCCTCCGCGCCCCCCTCTGGAAGTCCCTCGGCCCCGGCGTGGTCATGGCCGGGGCGGCCATCGGCGTGTCGCACCTGGTGCAGGCGACGCGGGCGGGGGCGGACTACGGGTACCTCCTCCTTCCGGTCATCCTGCTGACCTGCCTCTTCAAGTACCCCTTTCTCGAGTTCGGTCCGCGCTACGCGGCGGCCACAGGCGAGTCCCTCGTGGTCGGCTATCGCCGGATGGGGCGCTGGATCCTCGGTGCCTTCGTCCTCATCACGCTCGGGACGATGTTCGCGGTGGCGGCCTCGGTGACCCTCGTCACCGCCGGGGTCGCCGGGCATCTCTTCGGCACCTTCCTGTCGAGCTTCCAGTGGTCCGTGGTGGTGCTGGGCCTCTGCGCGGGGCTGATCGTGGTCGGACGGTATCGGGCCCTCGACCGGACGATGAAGGTGATCGTCGCGCTCCTCGCCCTTCTGACGCTGGCTGCCGTGCTGGTGGCCCTCGCGGGAGGGCCCCGGGGCGATCCCGGATACCTGCGCCCCCCCGTCTGGACCGCCGCCGGGTTCGCCTTCGTGATCGCCCTGATGGGCTGGATGCCGATTCCCCTCGACGTGGCCGTCTGGCACTCCCTCTGGACCCTCGAGCGCCGGGACGAGACGGGGCACCGCCCCTCGGTAGCCGAGGCCGTGACCGACTTCAACCTCGGTTATGCCGCCGCCACGCTGATGGCGGTTCTCTTCCTCGTGCTCGGCGCCACGGTCATGTACGGCTCGGGGGAGCCGAGCCCCGAGGGGGGCGTGGCCTTCGCGGCCCGGCTGATCGAGCTCTTCGGACGCACCCTCGGAGGGTGGAGCGCCGGGCTGATCGGGGCCGCCGCCCTCGTCACGATGTTCAGCACCACGCTGGCCGTGACCGACGGCTTCCCCCGGGTGCTGGGCGCGCTGTACCGTGAGCTCCGGACGGGGAAGGCGACGCCCGATGCAGGGGCGGATGCCTGGACCGCGCTCCGGTCCCGGCTCGGTGCTTGGCGAGGGCGGGGTCCCGAGCTCGCGGGACTCGCCCTGGTCGTGACCGGCGCGCTCCTGGTCCTCTCGGTGATGTCGGACCGGTTCACCCGGATGATCGACGCGGCGACGATCCTCTCCTTCCTCACGACCCCGCTCCTGGCCCACTTCAACCTTCGCCTGCTGACCGGCCCCCACACCCCGGCCGAGGCACGCCCCTCCGCCGTGATCGTGCTGCTGGCCAGGGTGGGAATCGCCTTCCTCTCCGGGTTCGCCCTCCTCTTCCTGGCCTGGCGCCTCGGGCTCGTGGCCGGCTGAGGGGCCTGCCCGGGGTCAGTGCCGGAGGAGCACTTCCTCCACCAGCGCCACAAGCCCCTGCGCCGTGAAGGGTTTCTGGATGAAGGCGACTTCGGGCGGCAGGCCGTCCCGCCGCCCCGGCGAGCCGTCGACGTAGCCCGACATGGCGATCAGCGGGAGCTCCGGTCGCTCCTCGGCCAGGCGTTCCAGGAGCGCCTGGCCCCCGATGCCGGGAAGGACCAGGTCGGTGAGCACCGCGTCGACGCCCGCGCCCTGTTCGAGGAGCGCAAGGCCCGTCTCTCCGTCCGCCGCATCGATGACCTGGAACCCCGAGCGCTCGAGGATCCTGACGACCACGTGCCGAACGGCGTCGTCGTCGTCGATGACGAGGAGCGCGGCGCCGCGCGCTGCGGGTGCCCTTGCAGGCCCTGGATCGAGGGGGGCCGACAGATCGGTCCCTCCCTTCGCCGATCCGGGTCCGTACTCGGGCGCGACGCCGGCCTCCGCGCCCTCCTCCACCGGATCTGCAGGGGGCAGGCGCAGCAGAAAGCGCGAGCCCCGGCCGGGCTCCGTCTCGACGTGGATGTGGCCACCGCTCTGCCGCAGCGTCCCGTACACCATGGCGAGGCCCAGTCCCGTTCCCTTTCCCCGTCCCTTGGTGGTGAAGAAGGGCTCGAACACGCGTCGGGCGACCTCCTCCGCCATGCCGACCCCCGTGTCGGTCACCGCGAGCACCA
>JBJHBX010000190.1:0-6013 GCA_050485725.1 Gemmatimonadales bacterium
GACGCAGGCGCGCATCGATCCACCACCCCGTTGCGGGGTCGAGGGGGTCATCCCGCGTGTCGAGCTCCGTTCCCACCTCGAGCATTCGGAGCCCACCTTCCGCAACGAGGGGCTGGGGCCGCCAGCCCCGTTCGCTGCTCCGGAGCGTCCACGGATCCCGAACGGGGGCGAAGGCGTGCTCCTCCTCGGTGTAGCCGATCCAGGGGCGTACCGGGTGCTCGAGGGGGGTGCCTTCGAACCGGACCGACCACCCCCGGGCGCGGTAGTGGTCCCTCAGGTCCCTCCGGAGCAGGAAGGTCGAGAGCGAGGACTCGAGGTTCGACATCCCACGGGTTTCGATGGGCCGGACCACGTCCTGCAGCGTGAAGATGATCCGCGCCTCTCCCCGGCCACCCATCTCCTGCATCAGCGTCACCCTGTGGCCCAGGTTTTCCCTTTCCAGCTCGAGTCCCGAGGCCGAGCGCCAGATGGCTGCGGCATCGAGGCGCAGTGCGTTGCGGCTGCGGGTCTCGAACCGGGCGCCGGCCTCGACGGGGAGCCCCTCGGTCCGGTTGTAGCTCCCCATGCTCCGAAGGATGGGCCGGAGCTGGGCAAACCCGAGGTCGGCCACGAGGAGCGAGGGAAGCTCGGGTGCGGTGGCCGGCTCGATCTCGATCCGGTCGCCGCGCACCCTGTAGCGGAGGGGTGACGGCTCCACGTAGAGCGTTCCGCCCAGCCAGGGCTCGTCCTGGATTCCCCGTACCCCGCCGCCGACGATCGTGACGCTTCCCCCGACCCGGGCCCCCGGCTCGAGCCTGAGGTCGCCGTTCACGACCACGAGATCGCCCGCGATGGAGCCTCCCAGCAGGAGGTCACCCCCCAGTACGCCCACGTCCCCCTGCACGCGCGTGCCGGAGGGAATGCGGGATCCTCCCTGGAAACGGAGGGTCGTCGGGGCGTTCAGGAACTCGACGACCCCGACGTGGAACTCGCGGGTCGTCGGCTGTGTCCGGGTCGGCTCCTGCGCCGAAGCGGGGGGGGCCGCGAGGACGAACGCCAGGACGACGGCCGGAATCCGCTCGCGGAGCGCTCGGCGCGTCGGTGCCGGGGGGCGTGAGAAGGGTCTCATGGTTCAGGGCTCCTCCCCGGGACGCGCTCCCGGAGTTCCGTACGTGGCTGCGTCGGGATCGATCTCGAGACGGCGCATGCGCCGGTAGAGGTTCGGACGGTCGGTCTGAAGGAGACGGGCAGCCTCGGCCACGTTCCCGTTGGCCGCGGCGAGGGCGCCCTCGATCAGCGCCCGTTCGTGGTCGTCGAGCCTGTCCCGGAGGGGGCGGGTGTCCGAAGCCCTGAAGGCCGGACCCGTGGCGGAGTCCGCGCGACGGGCTCCGGTTCCGAGGAGTTCCCGGACCTCCTCCGCCCCGACCCGGCTTCCAGGGTGGAGGATCGCGGCGCGCTCGACCAGGTTCATCAGCTCGCGGACATTCCCTGGCCAGGCGTACTCGCGCATCAGCTGGACCGCCTCCGGGCTCCAGTCCGGCACCCGGATTCCCTGTGCCGTACGGAGCCGTTCGGCCACGTGTTCCAGCAGGGCGGGAATGTCGGAGGGGCGCTCGCGCAGCGACGGCATCGGGAGGGGGACCACCTCGAGCCGGAAAAGGAGGTCCTCGCGGAAACGGCCGGCGGACACCGCCGCCCGGAGGTCGTGGTTGGTCGCGGCGACGAGCCGGACATCGACCTCGATGGGCGCGTCCCCGCCGACCCGCTGGATCGTACCCGTCTCGATGGCACGGAGAAGCTTCGCCTGGGCCTCCTCTCCGAGGTCGCCGACCTCGTCCAGAAAGAGGGTTCCTCCGTGGGCCAGCTCGAACCGCCCCCGCCTGCGCTCGGTCGCACCGGTGAAGGCGCCGCGCTCGTGCCCGAACATTTCGCTCTCGACCAGGTCCCTCGGGATCGCCGCCGAGTTCACCCGGACGAAGGGTCCGCCGGAGCGAGGGGAGAGAGCGTGGATGGCGGCGGCCGCGAGCTCCTTTCCCGTGCCGCTCTCCCCGGTGATGAGGACCCGGGCGTCGGTCGGGGCGGCCCGGCGGATGATCTCCCGGGCCCGTTCCATTTCGGGGCTTCCGCCCACCAGCCTGGCACCCGGCCCGAGCTCCTCCCTGAGCGCGCGGCTCAGGTCGCGGGCCCGGACCACCTCGAGGGCGGCCCTCAGCGTCACGAGCACGGCTTCGGGGGTCAGCGGCTTCTCGAGGAAGTGGAAGGCGCCCCTGCGCGTGGCCTCCATGGCGTCGCCGAGGGTCGCCTCGCCACTCATCATGATGACCGGGGTGCCCGGTGCCTCGGCAAGGAACCGCGGAAGCATGTCCAGCCCCGACTCGCCGGGAAAGACGAGATCGAGAAGGATCACCTCGGGTCGATCGGCCTTCAGCCGCTCCATCGCGGCCCTGCCGGACGACGCCTCCGCCGCCGAGTAGCCCTCGGATTCCAGCAGCGCGCGCAGCATGCGCCGGAGGTTGCCCTCGTCGTCGACGATCAGAACGTTCATGCCGGCCCGGAGTCCCGTTTCAGAAGGGGAAGGCTGACTTCGAAGGCGGCTCCGCCGCCAGGCCGATTCCAGGCGCGAACGAGGCCTCCGTGCGCCTCGAGGACCTGCCGGACGAGCGGGAGCCCGAGCCCGGTACCCCTCCGCTTCGTCGTGAACTCCGGGTCCCAGATCCGGTCCTCGTCGCCGGGCGGCAGCCCCGGGCCGCGGTCGAGCACCAGCACGTGGACCTGGTCCGGCGAGGCGACGCCGTCCGCCACGAGCTCCACGCGAACCCGTTCCTGTCGGCCCCGGCCGCCGCTCCGGGTCGCTGCGCGCTCCGTCTCGGCATGGGCGTCGAGGGCGTTGACGACCAGGTTCCGGATGGCCCGTTCGAGCGCCACCGGGTGGCCTTCCACGGTGGCACCGCCCATCGGCACCTCGAGGTCGAGGACGCGACCGTCGGGATCGACGCGACGCGCCAGGTGCGCCAGGAGCTCCGGGAGGTCCACGACCGAGGGGGGACCCTCGGGAGGTCGGCCGAACTGCGCGAAGGACCGGGACAGGTCGTCCAGCCGGGCGATCTCCTCGAGGAGCACTTCGCCGGCCTGTGCCGCCCCGGGGTCGGAGGAGGCCGCCGCCCGCCGAGCCGCCATCTGCATGGGCGTCAGGGGGTTCCTGAGGTCGTGCGCGATACGTCTTGCCATTTCGGTCCAGCTCCGCGTCCGCGCTTCCCGGAGCTCCCGCTCGCGGGCCCGATCGAGCTCCGCCTCCATTCCGCGGAGCGCCGTGCGGAGGCTCCGGACCTCCCGGATCTCCCGGGCCTCGCGCTCCGGGCTCGCCGGAGGAAGGCGATCGCCCCGCCCCAGCGCCTCGGTCCAGCGGACGATCTCCCCCACCGGACGGGAAAGGGAACGCGACACCTGCTTGGCGGACCAGAGGGAAAGGCCGGCGGCAAGCACGAGCAGGCCGCCCGCGACGAAGGGAAGGAGCAGAAGGACCCGGCCCCCCAGGAAGGCGTAGAGCCTCGAGAACCGTACCGACTCCGAGAGCTGCTCGCGATGCCGTTCGGCGGCCTGGACCAGGGCCGGATCCGAATCCGGGTCCTCGATCACGCGATCCAGCAGCGCGCGCCCGGATTCGGCCACCTGGTCCCAGGGCCCGGCGCTCCCCGTGACCACCACGACCTCCCGGAAGACGAGGGCGCCGCCGACGAGGAGGAGGACCGCGGGCACCGCCGCCGTCAGGAAGAGGGCGACGAAGAGGCGGCCGCGAAGGGAGCGGAGGTTGGGACGCCGGAGCATGGCTGGAAGCTCCCACCCGAAGGGGGGAGCGGCAAGACACCGGGGACCGGCCTCCCGGGCTCAGCCCCCGGGCGGCGCCTTTCGCAGGCATGACGGGCAGAAGCGCCACTCCGGCTGAAGGCGCGTTCCGCAGCGGCACTCCGGCTCGGCGGGGTGCCCGCAGTCGTGGCATCCCCTGGCCCATCCGGGGAGGTCCGCCCCGCAGCGTTCGCACGGCGGCCTGCTCCCGGGGCTCCTGTGCAGCACCCGCGCCACCTCGTGCGGCGTCGTCACTCCCTCCGCCACCTTCCGGCGGGCATCCCCTGACATCGAGCCCATTCTGCCTTCGCGGGCCCGCCGTCGGAGGACCTCGGTTCCCGACCCTCGCATCACCTCTTCCCGCAGCCCCTCGGTCATGACCAGGAGTTCGAAGACGCCGGTTCGACCCCGGTACCCCTCGTGACAGGCATCGCAACCCTCCTGCCGTCCCCCGCAGCCTCCGCACCGGACGCGGACCAGTCGCTGCGCGATGATGCCCGCAAGCCCCCCGGCCACGAGATGCGCGGGGACCCCCATCTGGAGGAGCCGCGTGATCCCGCCCGGCGCATCGGTGGTGTGGATCGTCGAGAGGACCAGGTGACCCGTGACCGCGGCCGCCATGGCGATCTCGGCCGTCTCCCGGTCCCGGACCTCCCCCACCATGATCACATCCGGATCCTGGCGAAGCACGGAGCGGAGCGCCGCCGGGAAGGAGAGGCCGGCACGTGGGCTGACCTGGACCTGGTTCACCCCGGGCACCCGGTACTCGATGGGATCCTCGAGCGTCACCACGTTCAGGCGCCGTCGGTCCACCTCGGCCAGCGCCCCGAAGAGGGTGGAGCTCTTGCCGCTCCCCGTGGGGCCTGCCGCGAGGACCACCCCGCGTCCGGCGCGGATCAGCTCCCTCAGCCGGCCCAGGTCCTCGGGGGAGAGCCCGAGCTCTTCGAGGCCCGATGGAACGCGGGCCGGATCCAGAACCCGCAGGACCGCCTTCTCGCCTCCCTCGACAGGGAGCGTGGAGACGCGCACGCTGAGACGGCGCCCTCCCTCCTCGACCCGGAACCCGCCGTCCTGTGGGCGTCGACGGACGGAGATGTCCATGCCGGCCATCACCTTGATCCTGGAAAGGAGCACCAGGCGAAGCTCCCGCGGAACCCCCGCAACGCGCCGCAGGATGCCGTCCACCCGGGCGCGCACGACGACCTCGCCCTCGGCGTGCTCGACGTGCAGGTCACTGGCTCCTGCGCGGATCGCATCGCGCAGGAGGCGGTCCACGAGCGGGATCACCGGGGCGTCCGAACCCGGGAGGGAGGGGTCGGGCCCGGGCGACGGGGAGGGGGGACCGGACTCTTCGCCGGAGGATCCGTCGACGGAGCCGTACGCCGTTCGGAGCGCCGCGAGGAGCGCCGCCGGCGAGACCACGACGGCATCGACCCTTCGCCCGGTCCGGAACTGCACGTCGTCGAGCGCGCCCAGGTCCAGCGGGTCGGACATGGCGACACGGATCTCCCGCCCCGCCCCGAGGCCGAGGGGGAGGACGAGTCGCCGCCGTGCCAGCCCCTCCGGAACGAGCGCAACGGAGGCGGGGTCGGGCACGAGCGGGGGCGGCTGGTAGGGAAGGCCGAGCTGCGCCGCCAGCGCCTGGGCCACCGGCTCCTCCCCGCAGAAGCCCATGCGGACGACGACGTCGCCGAGCCGCTCACCGGAGCGTCGCTGTGCCTCCAGGGCGGTCTCCAGCTGCCCATCCGAGAGGGAGCCGGATCGCACGAGCAGGGCACCGAGGAGCCTCGAAGCGCCGGGGGCGAGGCTCCTGGGTCCGGGAGCGGAACGCGCAGGTGCGGAGGCTCCCCCGTCCGAAGGCTGCGGCAGGTCGGGTCCGGGGGGCGTGTCGGTCTTCACGCTCCGACGCTCGCCAGGATCGCGGGGCGACGACATGGGGAAACCGGGCCGGAAAGCCCCGATGCGCTCGACGGGCGGCCCTGCTCCACTTCACTGCGGGTCGCGGCCTACCAGCGCCTCGAGTATGAGCGGGGCGAGTTCGGTCAGTGGGATCCCGCCTCCGGAGACGTCCGCCAGGAGCGGAGGCGGATCCCCCGAACCCGGGCCGTCTCCCCAGGCCACGAATCCGAGCGCCGGGTTCCGCGTGTGACCGGTCCGGACGTCCTCCACGTTGCCGTGGTCGCTCGTTCCG
>JBJHBX010000191.1:0-6005 GCA_050485725.1 Gemmatimonadales bacterium
GGATCATCCGGTAGGTGTAGACCGTGGTGTCGGCCCGCACCGGGGCACGCACGTCGATGCGCGCCGGGAACGGATGGTCGGCCGAAGCGGCCAGGTTCAGCACGCCGGCGTAGTCGTTGAGGCTCGTTCCGTTGATGGACGGGCCGTCGTTGCCGTTGGCGACCGAGGTCACGAACGGAACCATCAGGTTGGCCTCGGCGCCCGCGCAGCCGAACTCGAAGATCAGGTCTTCGGGCTCGTCGATGGTGCGGGTGATCGGCGTGGCGCGGCAGCGCTCGACGGCGATCGGCGCGGCCGCCTGCAGGCGCCGCACGTTGACCGACATGTTCGTGACGGTCCGGCCGGAGTACATGACCGGGATCGGCGTCACGAAGAGCTCGGTGTCGGGACCACCCCACCAGGCGCGTCCGTCGACGTCCATGGCCTGGTTGGTGTCGTCACCGAAGAGGCCGAGCACGTGGAAGCCATCGGCGTTGTTGAAGTTCAGCGTGATCTCGTTGGACGCGGCGGCATCATCCGCCTCGGCCACGAAGATCCGCGCCTGGATCTGCCGCTCGCCGTTCATGTAGCGCGGCGTGGCGGTCAGCCCGTCCACGTCGTAGCGGCCGGTGTTGAACGACAGCACGATCTGCTGGACGTTCGCGGCGATGTCCTCGTCTTCGGGCGTGATCCACTCGAAGGCGCCGGACGCGATGTCCTGGGCGGCGGCGACGTCACCGTCGACCATGACCTCGACCCGGGTGACCGTCTGGTCGTTCGGGTTCACGTTCAGCGTGACGTCGATCTGTCCGAAGACGTTGTCGATGTCGACGGGCTGCGTGAGGCCACCCCGGGTGATGCTCCCGATGGTGACCGTGGCGGCGACGGCGTCCGGCGCGGCCGGGTTGACCGTGACCTGGGCACCGGCGTTCGCGGACTGGTTGCCCTTCGTCACCGTGACGGTGATCGAGGCGTTTCCGGCCGCGGCGCCGGTGACCCGGCAGCCGGTCTCGGTGGTGTTCACGGAGGCGACCCCCGTGTTGGACGAGGAACAGGTCCAGGACGCCTGAGCGCCCTCGGCCCCGCCCGATACGCCGACGGCGAAGTCGGCGGTCTCACCCACGACGATCGTCTGGTTCGACGGGGTGAGGCTCACCTGGAGCGGCGGCGGCGGCGGCGGATCCGTGTCGACGATCTGTACGTCGTCGCCACAGGCCGCCACGCCGAACGCCAGTACTCCGGCGAACAGTGCGGAACGGTAGAGCTTCTTCATTAACTCCCCCTGGGGGTTGAGTCGGCACTCCCCATGAGTGCCCCTGATGAAGGTTCGATCCTCGCGGACCGAATCCGAGGGCCGCCGACGTCGGCGTGACGCGGCTTGACCCGGGAACATCCGGGCGCATGAACTGCACGCCCCATGCCACGATCGTGGCACCCGAGAAACCGCTCAACCACGCGATTTCTCGGCCCCCGAGCCAGAAACCGGAGTGCCGGTCCGGGGGATTTCCGACCCCGCGCCCACGGATTTCCGGGGGCCCGGAGGACCGCACGCGAAGGGGCCCGCCCCGCTCGGAAGCGGGACGGGCCCCGGAACTTCGACCGTGTCAGCCCTGGCGAGGGCGGATCATCGTCACCCGCGGACGCGGGCCAGATCCGTCTCGTAGGCCTGCCAGACACCCGGGCGAACCGGGACGTACAGGCGCTGGTAGGGCGACTGCGCGTTCGCATCGGCGAAGAGGGGCACGCCCATGAACTCGCCGACCTGGCGGATGTTGGCGCAGTTCAGGCTGACCTCGCCGCCGGCCTTGAGGTATTCGCGCTCGTCGAAGCGCACCGGCTGGTCGTTCACGAACCAGTCACGACCGGCGGCGTACTCGCCGGCGAAGGCGACGCCTGCGCCGAGCTGCGCGACGGACACCCGGCGCGGACCGACCAGCGTGTCACCCTGCGGCGTCACGTAGACGGTGACCGTCTCGCCGGTCGCGAGGCAGAGCTGTGTCGGCGTTCCCTCGGGGAGTGGCGGCTCGACCGTCTCGCGGACCACCACCGTGTCCGGGGGCGGCGGCGGGAGCTGCACCACCTCGGTCTCGGTCCGGTTCCCGATCATCATCGAGAGGCCGGCCTGCGCACCCATGTTGAGGGTCTGGGGACGCGGGAAGGAGAAGGCGGAGTCATCTTCGGAGACGTAGTACCCGAAGCCCTCGAGTCGGGCCGAGAACATGTCGTTGAAGTGGAACCGCAGCCCCAGGAGACCACCGGGACCACCCCCACGGGCGCCGACGCGGCGGGGCCGCGAGTAGTTGTCGTAGCTGTAGCCGGCCCCGAGCAGAAGGCTCAGCGACTCGCCGAGCCCATGGTTGTACAGCAGCCGGGCCTGGATCAGCTCGTGGGAGATGAAGGTCCGCCCCTGCCAGCCGGGCTGATCCTCCAGCTCGGGCTCGGCGTAGGTGTAGTCCATCTCGAGGGAGAGGTTCGGGAGCACGAAGAGGCCGATGCGGCCCCCGCCCCCGAAAGCGTTCTCGATGCCGATGTCACTGTCGTACAGCGTGTAGCGTCCGACGGCACCCAGCTCGATGGTCCCGGCCCGCTGGGCCACGGCCATCTCCGGAAGGAGCAGGGCAGCGGCGGCCGCCATCGCCAGGATGTAACGTCCCTTCATGGAGCCTCCCTGAATGGTAGGAACTCGGTTGAGATCCGCGTTCAGCGCCCCGACCCAGCGTGCTGCGGCCCGTCGGGGTGTAGGAGGCAGGGGTGCCCACCTCCGCACCCCTCCCGTCCCTCGCCAGTTTGGTCGGGTCGAATATATCGAAGGGGAAAAGACCGCACAATACTTCACCGTTCGGCCTCTCCGGCCCCGCTACGACCGCGGTCAGGAATATCTGTTCCCGCACCCGCGGCGGTGGGGACGGCCCGGGCGTACGGCAGGATCAGTCGCACAGCCCGGTCGAAGAAGAGGTAGTTCCAGGCCCAGTTGACCAGCACGAGCACCCGGTTTCTGAAGCCGATGAGCTTGGCCACGTGCACCACGAGCCAGAGGACCCAGGCCGGAAATCCCCGGAAGCTCCGCCCCGCGACCTGCGCCACCGCGGCATTTCGACCGATCACCGCGAGCATCCCCGGATCGCGGTATCGGAAGGGCTCCACCGGCTCACCCTCGAGCGTGCGGAGCATGTTCCTTACCGCCAGCGTACCCTGCTGGAGCGCCACGGGGGCCACCCCGGGAAGGGGCTCGCCGTCGTGCTCGAGGTAGGCGAGGTCCCCGGCACACCAGAGCCCTTCCATTCCCTCCACCCGGAGCGACGGTTCGACCCGGACCCGCCCCCCGGGACCCATCGGGAGCCCCCACGCCTCGGGCCCGGGCGCCCCCCGTACCCCGCCGGTCCAGACCACGGTGTCGCAGGCGATCACCTCTCCCCCCTCGAGCGTCACGTGCCCCGGATCGACCCGGGCCACCGGCGTGCCGAGCCGCACCTCGACCCGTCGCTGCTCGAGGCGACCACGGGCATACGTCGCCAGGGGGTCGGGCATCCCCTGGAGCACCCGGTCCATGGCCTCCACGAGCACGATCCGGACCTGGGTCATGTCGAGCATCGGGTAGTCCTTCCGGAGCGGGCCATGGACCAGCTCCGCCAGCGCACCCGAGAACTCGACCCCCGTGGGCCCGGCGCCGACGATCGTGAAGGTCAGGAGCTGGCGGCGGCGCGCCCGGTCCTCCTCCACCGAGGCGGCCTCGAACCGGCCGAGCACGTGGTGGCGGAGGGGGACGGCCTCGTCCATCGTGCGCAGGGGGAAGGCATGCTCCGCCGCACCCGGCACGCCGAAGTAGTGAGTCGTGGCGCCCATGGCGAGAAGCAGGTGGTCGTAGCCCATCGTCTCGCCCCCCGCCACGAGCAGCTTCCGCTCGGGGTCCACCCGTTCGAGGCCGGCCATCCGGAAGGTCACGTTCCGGGCCTTCCGGAGTACCGACCGGACCGGGTACGCGATCTCGGTGGGGCCGAGCTCGGCCGCGGCGACCTGGTAGAGGAGGGGGAGGAAGGTGTGGTAGTTGTTCCGGTCCAGGAGGACCACGTCCACCGGTTCGTTCCGGAGCCGCTGGATGGCCCACAGGCCGGCGAATCCGGCGCCCGCCACCACGATCCTGGGTCTCGACACGGCTCCTCCCTCGCAGCTCCTGGTTCGTCCCTCCCCGCCCGCGTCACCCCGCCCTCAGGCGACCGGCATCTCCGGATCCACTTCGCGGGCCCACGCGAGGAGCCCGCCCCGGAGGCTCATGGCGCGGCTCACGCCCAGCGCCCCGAGCCGTGCCGCCCCCTCGAGGCTCCGGCCCCCGGCCCGACAGAGCACCACGACCGGACGGTCTCCCTGCATCACCCCCGGAAGGAGCGCCTCGAGCCGGACCCGGTCCTCCGCGCCGACCTGCGCCAGCGGCAGGTGGACCGCGCCCCGGGCACCCAGGTTCGAAACCTCCCACTCCCACGGCTCGCGCACGTCGAGAAGGTACGGCGGGTCGGTTCCGTCGAGCGCCGCCCTCAGCTCCCCGGCGGAGACCTCGGTCACCGAGAACCCCCCGCCCCCGCCATGGGTCCCCTCCCCGTTGCCGCACACCCGCGCGTAGTCGGGAAGCGGACCCGACCTCCGGGCCCCGGGCCCGCACGCCGGGCAGCCGGGGTCCTTCCGGGGCCGGATCTCGCGGATGCGAAGCGTCGCGGCGTCGAAGACCAGGAGGCGCCCGGCGGCCGTCTCGAGGCCCGAGCCGCTCCGCCCCCCTTCGCTGACGATCCACTTCACCGCCTCGAGCGCCTGCAGGCTCCCCACGACCCCGGGCAGCGCGCCCACGACACCGGCCACCGCGCATCCCGGAACCGCACCCGGAGGCGGGGGATCGCGGAAGAGACAGCGGTAGCATGGACCGCCGGGGGCGCCGAAGATGGAGAGCTGCCCCTCCCATCGAAGGATCGCGCCATAGACCCAGGGCACCCCGAGGCGGAGCGCGGCGTCGTTCACGAGGTACCGGGTGGCGAAGTTGTCGGACCCGTCCACGACCAGGTCGTATCCCGAAAGCAGCTCCAGGGCGTTTTCGGCCCCGAGTCGGACCGGGTGGGGCTCGACCCGGATCTCGGGGTTCAGCGCCCGCAGCCGCTCCGCGGCCGAGGCCGTCTTCGGGCGCCCGACATCGGCAGTGGCGTGAAGTACCTGGCGCTGCAGGTTCGAGAGCTCGACCCTGTCGGGATCCACGACCCCGAGCGTGCCCACCCCGGCCGCGGCCAGGTAGAGCGCCGCCGGCGAGCCGAGCCCCCCGGCGCCCACCACGAGGACGCGGGCGGCCCCGAGGCGGGCCTGCCCCCCGGGTCCCACCTCGGGAAGCGCGAGGTGGCGGGCGTACCGGAGCGTGTTCAGCTTCTTCCCCCTCAGGGCGCGTCCCGCGGCAGGCCCCGGTAGGTCACGAGGAATCCCTCCGCCATGTGCGCGAGCTCCTCCGCGAGCGCCTGTCCCCGGTCCAGGAAGAGCGCCGCGTCCGCCAGCTGCGCGTACATGAAGTAGAACTGCAGGGGAATGTTGACCGAGGCCTGGTCCTGCCAGAGGATCCGCTCGTAGAGCCCCCGGTACGTGTGGACCTCGCGGGTCAGCTGGAGCGAGGCGTCGAGGTCGACCCAGTCGCCCCCCAGCATCGCCGAGGCCCGCACGAGCCCCGGGACCTCGTCGAGGGCCTCGATCCGGAGCCTGGACGAAAGCCCCTGGCGGACCGCCCACCGGTCGAGCCCCAGCTGCTGCGCCAGTCCCCCGGTCGAGGCGAAGTGGATGGGGCGCTCGTCCATGGCGTCCCGGATGATCGCGAGTGCCAGGCGCTCCCCGCGCCCGAGCCACATCCCCTGCTCGTAGCGGATCGGCTGCCCCCCGAGCGTTACCGTGAAGTCGGCGGGGAGGACCCCGCTGTCGACCTGGTTCAGCGCCTCGTGGGGAAGCTCGGTGATGGGGCGGGTCGGGCGACGGTCCGGCACGGGCCAGATGGCGCGCATCCCTTCCGG